>JANMAN010000480.1:0-6352 GCA_031359885.1 Tardiphaga sp.
GGGAACCAGTACGCCCTGAATCATCTTTCCGGCAAGACGGTAGATGCCTTTTGCTATCCGTTAAGCCAGCGGGTACTGGTTCCCCGCCTTCGCGGGGACGACACCGTGCCCGTTGAATCAGCGCCAGAAATCGAGATGCCAGATGTCGTCAACACCCCCCGTCGCCGAACGCCGCCCGGCCCCGTTCACCGCGCATGGCGTGACGGTGCCAGACGATTACGCCTGGCTGAAGGACGAGCGATGGCAAGAGGTGCTGCGCGATCCGTCGCTGCTCAAGCCGGACATCCGCGCTTATCTTGAAGCTGAAAACGACTACGCCGACAGCGTGCTTGGCCACACCACGGCCCTTCAAAAAACGCTGGTCGCCGAGATGCGCGGCCGGATCAAGGAAGACGATTCCAGCGTGCCGGCGAATGACGGCCCGTATGCGTACTTGCGGAAATTCCGCGAAGGTGGCCAGCACGAGCTGTTCGGCCGGATGCCGCGACAGACAGTTCCCGAGCAACTTGGCGAGGCGCAGATCGTCCTCGACGGCGATCTTCTCTCGGCCGACGAGACCTATTTCAAATTCGGCGGCAGCAGACATTCGCCGGACCATGCCTTGCAGGCGTGGAGCGCCGACCTCAAGGGGTCGGAATATTTCACCATTCGCGTGCGCGACTGGGCGACCGGGAACGACCATCCCGACGTCGTCGAAGAAACCGACGGCGGCGTGGTGTGGGCGTTGGACTCGAAATCGTTCTACTATGTGAAGCTCGACGACAACCACCGGCCGATGCAGGTGTGGCGGCACAGGCTCGGCACCGCGCAGGCCGATGACGCGCTGGTCTATGAAGAACAGGACTCGGGCTGGTTTACGCACATTCATGAAAGCGCGAGCGGGCGGTTCTGCGTCATCGCCGGTGGCGACCATGAGACCTCCGAGCAGCGTCTCGTCGATCTCGCCGACGACACCGCGACGCCCCGCCTCGTGGCCGCGCGCGACAACGGCGTCCAATACGACGTGTCCGATCGCGGCGACGAACTGTTCATTTTGACCAATGCGGACGGCGCGATCGACTTTAAGATCGTCACCGCGCCTCTGGATGGGCCCGAGCGCGCCAACTGGCGCGATCTCATTCCATACAGAGACGGCGTCTACATCATCGACATCGAACTCTACGCGGGACACATGGTGCGGCTGGAACGCGCCAACGCGCTGCCCTCGATCGTGATCCGCGATTTGAACACTAACAGCGAACACGCCATCGCCTTCGACGAAGCGGCCTATTCGCTCGACACGATGGGCGGCTACGAATTCGAGACGACGAATTTGCGCTTCGCCTATTCGTCGATGACGACGCCGTCCGAGGTCTACGACTACGACATGGCCACGCGCATGCGAACCTTGCGAAAGCGTCAGACGATTCCGTCGGGCCACAATCCCGACGACTACGTCACCACGCGCATCATGGCGACCGCGCAAGACGGCGCACAGGTGCCGGTGTCGATTCTGCATCGCAAAGATCTCGCGCGTGACGGCAGCGCGCCGCTCTTGCTTTACGGCTACGGCTCCTACGGGATGGCGATGCCGGCGTCGTTCTCGGCCAATCGACTGTCGCTGGTCGATCGCGGCTTCGTTTATGCCTTCGCCCATATTCGCGGCGGCTCGGACAAGGGCTGGGGCTGGTATCTCGACGGCAAGCGCGAAAAGAAGACCAACACCTTCGACGATTTCGCCGCCTGCGCGCGCGCGCTGATCGCGCAGAAATACACAGCCGCGAAAAAGATCGTCGGCCATGGCGGCTCGGCCGGCGGCATGCTGATGGGCGCTGTCGCCAACCGCTCCGGCGAACTCTATGCAGGTCTTGTCGCGGAAGTGCCGTTCGTCGATGTCATCAACACGATGCGCGACGCGACCTTGCCGCTGACGCCGCCGGAATGGCCCGAATGGGGCAATCCGATCGACAGCGCGGACGATTTCAAAACGATGCTGGCGTACTCACCCTACGACAACGTCGCCGCACAGGATTATCCCGCCGTGCTCGCGATGGGCGGGTTGACCGACCCGCGCGTCACCTATTGGGAGCCGGCGAAATGGATCGCGCGGCTGCGACCGACCATGACATCGGGTGGGCCGGTGCTGTTGCGCACCAATATGGGCGCGGGCCATGGCGGCGCATCGGGGCGGTTCAACCGGCTCGACGAGGTCGCCGTCGCCTATGCGTTCGCGCTGTGGGCGGTGGGGTTGGATTAGTCATTCCGGGATGCGCCGACCGACGTCGGCGATAGCCGACAGAGGCGGCGCAGGCCCGGAATCCATAACCACTGTAGGGAGTATGGATTCCGGACTCACTCGACTTCTCTCACATCGACAGAATGTCGATCTGAGAGAAGTTCTCGCGATCCGGAATACAATCTCAATCTCTGCGGTAACGTCTTTTGACGCGCGGATACGGACGCTCGGCAACGTAACCGCGCGCGTTGGGAGCAACGACATTTGGCTGCCCGGCTCCGCGTTGGCGGCGCGATTCCGCCAGCGCGCGGTCGTAGCCGGGCGAAACCGTCGCAGTCGGCGGAAAGGCTTTTGCGGGGATCGCTAACCCGCAGCCGAGCACGAGCAGGCCTGCGGCAGCGAACAACAGATTGATCGTCTTCATCGGGATTCTCCCGCCGCGAACTTGCGGCATATGGAGAGCAACGCCGCAGCCGCGCTTTCGATGCATTTTTTGGCGGCTCGCCGCACCGTCATTCCGGGGCTCGGACGGCCCTTGCCGAACGAGAACCCGGAATCTGGTCAAGATGAACATGAGGAGATTCCGGGTTCGCATTCGCAAAGATGCGAATGCGCCCCGGAATGACAACTCAGAAATTCACGCCCGCCTTGACGAGGAACGAGCGTCCCGGCAGCGGATAGGCGTTGAAGCGGCCCAGCGTGAAGGTGCTCGCGACGGCGTAGTCGTAATATTTCACGTCGAACAGATTGTTGACGCTCGCCGACCAGAAGTAACGGTCGTAGATGCCCGACAGCTTCAGATCGACCGTCGCATTCGCGGGGATGACCGGCTGAACGTTCGCGTTATCGTTGGACATGCGGCGATCGCTCCAATAACGCGCCGTCGCATCCAACACGAGATAGTTCTGCCAGATATTCCAAGTGACGCCGGCGCTTGCCGTGAAATGCGACACCAGCGGCACGTCCTGCCCGGCGAACGCACCTTCGCGGAACACCGCCCGCGTCAAAGCGACGCCGCCGCGCACCAGCACCGTGTCGGTGGCCTGGAACGACGCACTGGTCTCGGAGCCGTAGCGGCGGGTGGGATCGAGGTTGCGGTTGTAGAAATTCACCGGATCGAATTGCAGCTCGTTGGTGAGGTTCATGTTGTAGACGCTGGACTGCACGTTGAGTGCGCCGGCCTTGACGCGGAAGCCGGCCTCGACGTCGTTCGAGGTTTGCGTCTTGAGCGTGAAGTTGCCCGCGATCGGATTGAAGTTGGCGTCGAAGCCCGGCCCCGACGACACGCGCTCGTCCACATTCGGCGTGCGATAGGCGCTCGCGGCGCGGCCGAACACGGCGAGCACAGTGTTGAGCCGATGTTCGAGCCCGATATGCAGCGCGTGATTGGTCTGGTCGGTGTCGAGCGGCAGCGACGCCACCGCGCCGAAATTGCCGGGCGCGAAGGCGTTCACCGTATCGCGCGCGGTAAGGTTGGTGCCCTGGATGCGGGCGCCGTAGGAGAAGTCGGTCGAGGGCGCGAGCCCGAGCGTCTGCTGGAAATAACCGGACAACGTGCGCTGGCGCAGATCGTAGACATGGATCGGAACGCCGCCGAGCGCTCGTCCGCGATTGGAGCCGTAAGTCGCGTCGTAATAATCGATGCCGGTCAGGATCGTGGACGGAATGCCGAGGAACGGATTGGTGATGCGCAGGCGCGGCGTCAGCGACCACGTCTGCAACACCGAGTCGACCGCGCTGTTGCCGAAGCTCGAGAAGAACACCGCCTGTTGCTGCTTGTTGCGGACGCCGCCATCGACGATCAGTTCGACGCCGTTCAACAAGGTTTTGGTAAAGCCGGCCGTCGCGTTCGCGCCCTGCTGGTCGCCGAAATCATTCGGCGTGCTGGTGCCACGACGATCGGTGACAAGCTGATTGACGCCGATCGAGGGATCGACGATGCGGCCGCCCGGAAACCCGAGATGCCGGCGATCGACGGACAGATTGAGGAAGGCCGAGAAATCGACATCGGTATAGCGAACCTCGCCGAGGGCGGTGCCCTGACGCAATTCGTTGTTGGCGCGGTAGCCGTTCGACGTAATCGCATTGGCGAAGAACGACGTCGACCATGGGCCGGTGTTGGTCGTCGCGGAGACCGAACCGAAACGCTGGTTGAAGGAGCCGACGCCGCCTTCGACGCGCATCGCGACCGGCGGTCCGCCCGCGCCCTTCTTGGTGACGATGTTGATGACGCCGCCGACGGCGTTGTCGCCATACAGCACCGCGCCGGAATTGCCGCGGGTCACCTCGATGCGCTCGATCGACTCGCGCGGGATCGACGAGAAATCGACGCCTTGCAGATCGAGATCGTTCAGCCGGCGGCCGTTGATGAGGACCAGCGTGTTGGAGGTGCCTGTCGCGCCGAAGCCGCGCAGATCGACCGAGGTGCCGGTGCCGTTGACGGCGCCGTACAAGCTTGCCACCTGGACGCCGGGAATCTGCGCGATGATGTCTTGGATGCTGGTCGCGGGCGAGCGGCGAATGTCGTCGGCCGTGATGACCGATGTCGCCGCGCCGACGATACCGACATTGACGGGACCGGCGCTGGTCGTGGCACCGGGTGAGGCTTCAGGCACGGCTAACGGAGCTTGCTGCACCGGCGTCGCGCGACGGACCACGCGCGGCGTTTCGGATTCGGGCGACGGCACGGTGCGATCGAACAGGCGGCTTTGCGTGACGGTGATGGCAGGCAGTTCGGTGGCCGATTGGGCCGCTGCCGAGCGCGCGTGGAACGCTGGGACCATTGCAACGGAGCAGAGCAACAGCGCGCGCGACCGCCGGGTGGCGGGGACGAAAAACGACATGGGTGTAACCTCGGTCTGACGTAGTGGCACGTCACAGCGAACGAGGTTTCATCCCTGCATTTTTGCGCAAGGTTGATTCCGATGTCTGCAATCCCCGACCGACATCTTCGCGTGTGACCACGAGTGACGGCAGGTTTCCTGGCTCGCGGGTCGATACCTTGCGTCGCCTTCCCAGGACCGAGATTCCCAGTGGCATGATGACGAAAGATTCACCGCTTACAGTTGCGGGGGCAGCCGCGGCATTGGGGTTTTACGCCCGCACCGCATTCCCTTTGCTCTCCTTGCGAAGAACCGTCCCGCGCACCGTAGGAGTTCCGCGAATTTGGAGTCAACGCTGGCGACGCTCGCCGCAACATCGTGGCGGCTTTGGTTCAGCGCTGTGACATAATGGCAGCAGGGATGCGAACGTCATTCCGTGGCGCGAAGCGCGACAGCGCAAGCGAACCCGGAATCTTATAATGTTCATCTCGATGGTATTCCGGGTTCGCATGCGGCAAGAGCCGCCCGCGCCCCGGAATGACGGCGAAACTCTACCCGCGCGCCTTGTCTTTTTTCTTCTTGCCGAACGACGGCTTGCCGGCGAAGGGGGCCGCGCCATCGCGCTTGGCCTTCGCGACATAAGGCGGCTTCTCGGCACGCGGCTTGTTGTCGAATTTCGGCTTGTTGTCGAATCGCGGTTTCTCGCTTTGCCTGGACTCGTTCGGCCGAGCGTTATCCGGCCGACCTTTATCTTGCCGATCTTTATCCTGCCAAGGCTTGTCGCTTTTCCATGGCTTGAACTCGGGCGTCGCGACATCCTTCGGGATGAAATCTGCACGATGGGGTCTGTCGTCGCGCTGGGGTCTATCGTCCTGGCGGGGCCCTGCGTCGCGGTCAGGCTTGCCCTTAAAGCGCTCGCGCTTCTTGGAATAATCGCGATCCTCCGGCGCGACGACGCGCGCCTGCGGCCGCGCCGACTGCTCGCCCTGCGGACCGTTCGGCAGCGCCTCGATGCGAATGGTGTCTTCCTTGTCCGGCCGCTTGATCGACACCGCAAAATTCTCGGCGGCGGCGGCGGAAATCTCGAACTCGGTCGTGGTGTCGTAGATCTTGATCGCGCCGATGTCCTGCTTCTCGACGCCGCCGCGGCGGCAGATCATCGGCAGCAGCCAGCGCGCTTCGGCATTCTTGCGACGGCCGATCGCCGCGCGAAACCAGACGCCGCCGGCCATTGCTTCTCGAGATTTGGCATCGCGCGATTTGCCTTTCGACGGACGCGGCGCGCCGCTGTCATTGTCGCGGCGCTCGTGCATCC
>JANMAN010000527.1:0-3208 GCA_031359885.1 Tardiphaga sp.
GCGGCGGCGCTGCCGGTCGCGGTGACGGGCGGCGTCGTGGTGATGTTCGCCATTGCGGCTGCGATGATCGTGACCATCATCCGCCGCAACGATTTCATCGCCGTCATCACCGGCATGGCGGTCGCGGCACTGGCCCGCGCGATCGGCTTCAGCGGTTGAGCGATCACGCTTGCAAGCCAGCTTGAATTGGTGTTCAGTTCTTCCAAGCGATTGCAACAAATCGTTCTTTGGGGCGGAAGCACATGGTCTATCGGCGCACCCACCAGGTCGTCAAACGCCTCGCCGCACGGCGCAGCGCCATCCTCGCCGCGGCCCGTCATGCGGCGTCCGAAGGCGGCATGGCCGCCGTCCAGATCGCGCCGGTCGCGACCCGCGCCAATGTCGCAGCGGGCACGGTGTACCGCTATTTTCCGTCCAAGGCCGATCTGATTTCCGAATTGATCGCGGACGTCTCGCGCGACGAACTCGCCGCGATCCGCCGCGCGGCCGACGCGGCCCCCGGACCGTCGTCGGCGCTGGCCGCCGCAGTGACGACCGTCGCGGTGCATGTTGTGTCGCATCGCAAATTGCATTGGGGCATTCTCGCCGAACCGGTCGACGTCGATGTCACCGAAACGCGGCTGATGTCGCGGCGCGAGATCGCCGGCGAGATCGAGCTGCGGATCGGCGCGGCGGTTCGGGCCGGGCATCTGCCGGCGCAGGACACGGCGCTGGCCGCGACGGCGTTGCTCGGTGCGCTGCACGAATCGCTGATCGGGCCGCTCGCGCCGGAGAATCTCGACGACCCCGCGCGGCTGCGCGACGCGGTGCAGACCGTGACGCTGTTGGCGTTGCGCGCGGTCGGCGTGATGGATGCCCGCGCCCGCGGGCTGGTGGTGCAGGCGGTGATGCCGGCGCGGACGCTGGTCGGGGCGTAGGTTCGTCATTCCGGGATGCGCCAGGCAGTCGGCGAAGCCGACAAGTGGCGCAGGCCCGGAATCCATACTCCCGGCGGGGGTTATGGATTCCGGGCTCGCTCGTCTCGGTAACCATCGACAAAGATGTCGATGGTTGCGCGCTCCGAGCGCCCCGGAATGACAGAAGGGTCTTACTTCACTTTTCCCTCGGCATCGAATTGCGCCACGTAAGCCCAGAGGTCGTTGACCTCCTGTTCGCGCTTGATGCCGGCGAAGGCCATCTTGGTGCCGGGGATTTTTGCCTTCGGATCCTTGATGTATTCCTTGAACGTCGCCTCGTCCCAGGTCAGGCCTGAATTCTTGTTCGCTTCCGAATAGGAGTAGCCCGCGACGGTTCCTGATTTGCGACCGGCGAGGCCGTTCAGTTCCGGACCGACTTTGTTTTTCGCGCCTTCGCCGATCGCGTGGCACGCCATGCATTTCGCGAACGAGCTTTTGCCCGCCGCAACGTCCTGCGCCGACGCCGTGCCGATCGCCGCCATTAGAATAAGCCCGCAATAAAACATCGATCTCATGTGGTCGTCCCGTTTTGAATGGTTCAAAAATCATGTCGCATGCGGTAGGCACCATGTACAAGCGTCTGACGCATCGTTGACCCGGATGTGATCGACGACCGCAACGAACAGGTATTTGCATGTCCATCCTGATGCCGCCGCCCGACCGATCAGTCCTCGCGCGACGCGATTCGATCGTCGCGGCCTTGCGAGCGATCGTGCCAGGCGAAGGCGTGATCGACTCCGCCGCCGAGATGATGCCCTACGAGTCCGATGGGCTGATGGCCTATCGCCAACCGCCGATGGTGGTGGTGTTGCCGGATACGACCGAGCAGGTCGCGAAGGTTCTGAAATATTGCGGCGAGCAGGGCATCAAGGTGGTGCCGCGCGGCTCCGGAACGTCGCTATCCGGCGGCGCGCTGCCGCTCGAAGACGCCGTGTTGCTGGGCCTCGGCAAATTCAAACGGATTCGCGAGATCGATTTCGACAACCGCGCCGTCGTGGTCGAGCCGGGCGTGACCAACCTCGCGATCAGCCAGGCCGTCGCGCATCAGGGTTTCTATTATGCGCCCGATCCGTCGTCGCAGATCGCGTGTTCGATCGGCGGCAACGTTGCCGAGAATTCCGGCGGCGTGCATTGCCTGAAATACGGCATGACGACGAACAATCTGCTGGGCTGCGAGATCGTGCTGATGTCCGGCGAGATCCTGCGCATCGGCGGCAAGGCGGCTGAGCCCGGCGGCTACGATTTGATGGGCATCATCACCGGCTCGGAAGGCCTGCTCGGCGTCATCACCGAAGTCACGGTTCGCATTTTGCAAAAGCCGGAGACGGCGCGGGCGTTGATGGTCGGCTTCGCCGACGTCGAGAAAGCCGGCGAATGCGTCGCGCAGATCATCGGCGCGGGGATCATTCCCGGCGGCATGGAGATGATGGACAAACCGGCGATCCACGCGGCCGAGGCCTTCGTCCATGCCGGCTATCCGCTCGACGTCGAGGCGTTGTTAATTATCGAACTCGACGGCCCTGCGATCGAGGTCGACGAGTTGATCCTGCGCGTCGATGCGATCGCGCGCCAATGCGGCGCGACGACGCAGCAGATTTCGATGAACGAACAGGAGCGCTTGCTGTTCTGGGCCGGGCGCAAGGCGGCATTCCCAGCGGTCGGCCGCATCTCGCCGGATTACCTGTGCATGGACGGCTCGATCCCGCGCGGAAAGCTGCCGGCGGCGCTGAAGCGCATCCGCGAATTGTCCGAGCATTACGGCCTCGGTGTCGCCAACGTGTTTCATGCCGGCGACGGCAATCTGCATCCGCTGATTTTGTACGATGCCAACAAGCCCGGCGACACGGACAAGGCCGAGGCCTTCGGCTCGGACATCCTGCGCTGCTGCGTCGAGCTGGGCGGCGTGCTCACCGGCGAACATGGCGTCGGCATCGAGAAGCGCGATTTGATGCCGGAGATGTTCACCGAGACCGATCTGGCGCAGCAGCAGCGATTGAAATGCGCGTTCGATGCGGATGGGTTGCTCAATCCGGGCAAGGTGTTTCCGACGCTGCATCGCTGTGCGGAATTGGGCCGCGTGCATGTCCATGGCGGCAAGCTCGCGTTTCCGGAATTGCCGCGGTTTTGATGGTGATGAGATTGTTGCAAGCGCGACTTCTTTCGTATCCCTCCCCCAAGCGCAGCTCTTGCGGCGCGCAGTGGGGAGGGTGGCTGGCCGTAGGCCAGTCGGGTGGGGTGGAGCGTCGTGCTCG
>JANMAN010000532.1:0-2914 GCA_031359885.1 Tardiphaga sp.
GTCGTAATCGACGACGACGCGGTCCGACACCGGATGCGCCTGACAGGTCAACACGAAACCCGCCTGCAATTCCCACGGCTCAAGCGAATAATTCACGTCCATTCGCGTTTCACCCTCGACGATTCTTGCGCGACAGGTCGAACACATCCCGCCCTTGCACGCGTAGGGCAGGTCCATGCCGGCACGCAGCGCGGCGTCGAGAATGGCCTCGCCGTCGGCGATCGGCACATCCTTGCGCTTGCCATCGACGATCAACGACGCGATGGCCTTGGGCGGCGCTTCAGGAGCCACGATCGCTTTCGGCCGTGGCTTGCCGCCGAGGCCCGACACGAAGCGCTCGACATGCACGCGGTCGGCTGCGACGCCCATCTCCATACAGGTGGCGCCGATCTCGTCGCTCATCTGCGTCGGCCCGCAGATGAACACATGGTCGATCGCCGCCGCCGGCACCATCGATCGCAATAACACCGTGACCTTGTCGCGATCGAGCCGGCCATACAGGATCGCCAGATCCTGCTCCTCCTGCGACAACACATGAAACAGCGAGAACCGCCCCATGAAGCGGTCCTTCAGTTCTTCCAGCGCGTTGCGAAACAGGATGCCGGACGCGGAGCGGTTGCCGTAAAACAAAAAGAAACGGCTTTTCGGCTCGCGCGCGAGAATGCCGCGAATGATCGACAAGATCGGCGTGATTCCCGAGCCCGCCGCGAAGCCGACATGGATGCGGGCGTCGTCGGGCGCGTGCGCGATGCCGAAGCGGCCGGTCGGCGTCATCACGTCGAGTTCGTCGCCGGGTTTCAGATCGTCGAGCACGTAGCTCGAAAACGCGCCGCCATCGACCTTCTTCACAGCGATCCGCATTTCGCGATCGTCAGGACTCGAACAGATCGAATACGAACGACGAACTTCCTCGCCGGCCATCATGGTTCGCAGCGTGAGATACTGGCCTGGCGCGAATGTATAGTCGTCCGCCAGCTCGTGAGGGATCGCAAAGGTCATCGAGACCGCGTCGGCGGTTTCGCGACGCAAATCGTCGATGGCGAGGCGATGAAATTTCGGAACGGACATCGGTGTTTCTCTTTCGCTTCCGCCACGGAGCGTCATCCTGAGGTGCGAGGTGCACGGGCAACGCTCTTGCGTTGCGCTGCCACCGAGCCTCGAAGGATGGCCGCCGGCTCCGACCGTCGCCCTTCGAGGGCCGCTAAGAGGCGGCCACCTCAGGGTGACGGTTTACGCACTTCAATGACATTTGAAATAATCGAACGGCTCGCGACATGCATTGCAACGCCACAGCGCCTTGCACGATGTCGAACCGAATTCGGACAGCACCCGGGTCTCGCTCGAGCCGCATTGCGGACACGCGACGATCTCCACGCCGAACAGCGCGCGGCGCGAGCCACCGGCTTGCGGTGGCGCGACGCCATAGTCGCGCAGCTTGCGGCGGCCGTCGTCGGTCATCCAGTCCGTCGTCCAGGCCGGCGACAAAATTGTTTTGATCGTCGCGCCGTCGATGCCCTCGCGTACCAAAGCAAGTTCGATCTCAAGCGCGATCATGTTCATGGCCGGACAGCCTGAATAGGTCGGCGTGATCGCGATCTCGACATGGCCGTCATCGCCAACCGTCACGTCGCGCAACACGCCGAGATCGGCGATCGTCAACACTGGAATTTCAGGATCGACGACTTGCGCGGCAGCTTCCCAGGCTCGCACGCGAAGATCGTTTCCAGCGATGCTCACCATGTTGCGCCCGGAAACGAACGCTGCAAGGATTGCAGTTCGCTGAGAAGATGGCCGAGATGCTCGCTGTGAGAGCCCACGCGGCCGCCCTTCTGCATCCAGTCACTTTTGGGCTGCGCCAGCGTTGCGGTGGCGAGCACGTCCGTCACCATGCTCGTCCAACCCGCGCGGATGCTTTCCGGATCGATCGCCGTGCCGTCCGCAAGCAACGCCGCGTCTGCGTCATCGGCGTAAAACAACTCGCCGGTGAACGCCCAGAGATCGTCCACCGCCATCTGAGCGCGGCGATGGCTTTCGTTGGTGCCGTCACCGAGCCGGATCACCCATTCGGCGGAATGCCGCAAGTGATACGCGCTTTCCTTTTCGGATTTTGCAGCGATCGCAGCCAGCATGGCATCCGTCGATGACATCATCGCGCGCCAATAGGCATCCACGAATGCCGAATAGAAGAACTGCCGCACGATGGTCCGCGCGAAGTCACCATTCGGCTGTTCGACCAGCAAGAGATTGCGATACTGTCTCACATCGCGCAGATACGCGAAGCTGTCCTCGTCGTTGGCTTTGCCTTCGGCCTTCGCAGCATAGGAATACAACTCGCGGGCCTGCCCGATCAGATCGAGGCCGATATTGGCCAGCGCCATATCCTCTTCCATCATGGGCGCGTGGCCGCACCATTCGGACAGGCGATGACCGAGGATCAACGCGTCGTCGGCGCGCCGCAGCGCGTAGAGGACGAGCGGTGTCTCGGCGACGGTGATCGAAGGCGTCGCCATCACATGTGTCCGACTTCGTCCGGCACGTCGTAGAACGTCGGATGGCGATAGATCTTCGACATCGCCGGCTCGAACATCATGTCCTTGTCGGCAGGGTCGGATGCGACGATCGCGTTCGACGGCACGATCCAAACCGACAGCCCTTCGCCGCGTCGCGTGTAGATATCGCGCGCAGCTTGCATGGCCAGCGTTGCATCGGCCGCATGCAGCGAACCGACATGCTTATGCGCGAGTCCGTTGCGGCTACGGATGAAGACTTCCCAGAGCTGAATATTCGGTGTGGTCATCAACCCGATTCCTTATGCCGCGACCGCGGATCGACGCGCGCGCTGCTTTTCGGCATAGGCGACGGCCGCCTCGCGCACCCAAGCGCCCTCGTCATGCGCCTTGCGGCGCGCCGCAAT
>JANMAN010000542.1:0-4375 GCA_031359885.1 Tardiphaga sp.
TGATGATTTTGCTGTTCCTCGGCAGCTGGCGATCCACAGTCATCATCGCCGTATCGATCCCGCTGTCGGTGCTCGGCGCGATCATCATGCTGTCGATGATCGGCGAGACGCTCAACATCATGACGTTGGGCGGGTTGGCGCTGGCGGTCGGCATCCTCGTTGACGACGCGACGGTCACGATCGAGAACATCAATTACCATCTGGAGCAGGGCAAGGACGTCGAGCCCGCCATCCTCGACGGCGCGACCCAGATTTCGACGCCGGCATTCGTGTCGCTGCTGTGCATCTGCATCGTGTTCGTGCCGATGTTCTTTCTGCAAGGCATCGCAAAATTCCTGTTCGTGCCGATGGCCGAGGCGGTGATGTTCGCGATGATGTGGTCGTTCCTGCTGTCGCGGACGCGGGTGCCGACGATGGCGAAATATCTGCTGAAGAAACACGTACATCGCGACGGCGACACGCCGCCCTCGCGCAATCCGCTGGTGCGTTTCCAGCGCGGCTTCGAAGTCCGCTTCGAGCGCTTTCGCGCCGGCTATCGCGGCTTATTGGAGATGGCGCTGGGACGGCGGCCATTGTTCGTGACGGGCTTTCTCGCCGTCGTCGCGGCGTCGTTTCTTCTGACTCCTTTTCTGGGCCGGAATTTCTTTCCGGCCGTCGATGCCGGTTCGATCCTGCTGCATGTCCGCACGCAAGTCGGCACGCGTGTCGAGGAAAGCGCCAACCAGTTCGCCGACGTGCAAAAGGCGATCCGCAAGGTGATCCCGCCCGGCGAGATCGACACGATTACCGACAACATCGGCATGCCGATCTCGGGCATCAACCTCACCTACAACAACACCGGCGTGATCGGTACGCAGGATGCCGACATCCAGGTCAAGCTCAAGGAGCATCACGGGCCGACCGCCGCTTACGTCAAGGAATTGCGCGAGAAACTGCCGCAGCAATTCCCCGGCATCAGCTTCGCGTTCCTGCCGGCCGACATCGTCAGCCAGATTTTGAACTTCGGCGCGCCGGCCCCGATCGATCTGCAAATCCGCGGCAATGATTCCGCCGGCAATTTCGCCTATGCCAACACGCTGCTCGCGAAACTGCGCCGTATTCCCGGCGTCGCCGACGCGCGGATCCAGCAATCGCCGAATGCGCCGGTGTTCAACATCGACGTCGATCGCACCCGCGCGCAATATGTCGGGCTGACCGAGCGCGACGTCACCAACAGCCTCGTCGTCAATCTCGCCGGCTCGTCGCAGGTCGCGCCGACCTATTACCTCAACCCCGACAACGGCGTGTCCTACTCGATCGTGATGCAGACGCCGCAATACCAGATCGACTCGCTCGGCGCGCTGCAGTCGTTGCCGGTCTCCGCGACCGGCACCACGCAATCGCCGATGCTCGGCGGCATCGCCGACGTGAAGCGCTCGGCCGCCAACGCGGTGGTGTCGCAATACGACATCCAGCCGCTGGTGCAGATCTATGCGACGACGCAGGGCCGCGATCTCGGCGCGGTCTCCGCCGACATCCGCAAGGTGCTCGCTGAGACCGCGAAGGAGGTGCCGAAGGGCAGCTCCGTGGTGCTGCTGGGGCAGGTCGAGACGATGAACTCGGCATTCTCCGGATTGCTGTTCGGGCTGCTCGCCGCCGTCGTGCTGATCTATCTGTTGATCGTCGTGAACTTCCAGTCCTGGTCCGATCCCTTCGTCATCGTCAGCGCTCTGCCGGCCGCGCTCGCCGGCATCGTCTGGATGCTGTTCATCACGCAGACGACGCTCTCGGTGCCGGCGCTGACCGGCGCGATCATGTGCATGGGCGTCGCCACCGCCAACAGCGTGCTGGTGATCTCCTTTGCCCGCGAGCGTTACGCGATCCTCGGCGATCCCGTCGCCGCGGCGTTGGAAGCCGGCTTCGTGCGGTTCCGGCCGGTGCTGATGACGGCGCTGGCGATGGTGATCGGCATGGCGCCGATGGCGCTCGGCATCGGCGAAGGCGGCGAGCAGAACGCGCCGCTCGGCCGCGCGGTGATCGGCGGCCTGATATTTGCTACGATCGCGACGCTGATGTTCGTCCCCGTCGTGTTCTGCATGGTCCCTAAGGTGCAGCCGGCGCAGCCCGCCCCGGCGCAAAATCCCGGCGCGCATGACGCCGGACCGGAGTTCGCCCATGCCCACTGAGTCCCGTCCGCCCGTGTCGCGCCGCAAGCTCGGCATCGCCGGCCTCATCCTCGGCTGCGCCGCCGCGGCCGTCGTCGTCACCGGCATCATGGCGCGGGCCAAGAGCGACTCGGAGCTGCGCGACTGGACCGACGCGCAGGCCATACCGACCGTGGCCGTCGCGTTGCCGGATGCGCGCGCGCTCAATCCGACGCTCGATTTGCCGGGCCGCCTCGAGGCTTATTCGCGCGCTGCGATCTTCGCGCGCGTCAGCGGCTATTTGAAAAGCTGGAATGCCGACATCGGCGCACGCGTCAAATCCGGTCAGGTGATCGCCGAGGTCGAAGCACCCGATTTGGACCAGCAATTGCTGCAAGCCCGCGCCGATCTGCAAAGCCAGCAATCCAGCGCCCGGCTGTCGCAGGCCACGCTCAATCGCCGCAAGGCGCTGCTCGCGTCGAACTTCGTGTCGTTGCAGGAAATCGACGAGCGCTCGGCCGACTTCGCCAACAAGACGGCGGCGGTGAATTCCGGTCAGGCCAATGTCGATCGCCTCGAAGCGCTGGCGAGCTACAAGAACATCGCCGCGCCGTTCGACGGCGTGGTCACCGAACGCAACACCGATGTCGGAGCGCTCATCAACACCGGCGGCACCGGCGCGCCGATGTTCGTGGTGTCCGACATCGCCAAATTGCGCGTCTATGTGAACGTCCCGCAGACCTACGTGCCGTCGATCAAGATCGGCGCGAAGGCGGTCATCACGTTGCCCGAATATCCCAACCGGACGTTTCCGGCGACGGTCGAAGCCTCGTCGCAATCGGTCGATGTCGGCTCCGGCACGACGCGGATGCAATTGGCGCTCGATAACCCGAAGGGCGAATTGATGCCGGGCGGCTTCGCCAATGTGAAGCTCAGCCTGCAACGCGACAATGCGCCTTTCCACATTCCGGCGAGCGCGTTGATCTTCAACAAGGACGGCCTACGCGTCGCGACCGTCGGGCCCGACGACAAGGTGCTGTTCAAGCCGGTGACGATCGCGCGCGACCTCGGCCGCGATATTGAACTGGCGTCGGGCGTGTCGGCCGACGACCGCATCATCACCGCGCCGCCGGACGGCCTGTCCAATGGCGATCCGGTCCGCGTCGCGCCTGGCGGATCGAAGGGCGGCGCACGCCCCGCCACCGCGTCGGAGAAGCAGGACCCGAAGGGGTAGGGGTTTCGTAATTTCAACCACTGCCGAACACGCCGTGAAATGCCGTGCGCTTCACCGGGCTAAAATATCCGTTCGTCCCCGCGGACGCGGGGATCCAGACTTTGCAACATCGCATTGCCTCTCTGGATACCCGCTTGCGCGGGTATGAGCGGTTAGACGAAACCGCGCGTCGTTTAACCGCGTACAGCCGTCATCCCCGCCAAGCGTGCTCTCGGCAGCACACTTGCGCTGTCCGGTGCGCGCGCGAGCGGGGACCCAGTATTCCAGAGCTTTAACAGTCAATCGCTGACGTGAGCGTTTACTGGTTCACCCGGTCATCGGGCGTAAGCACGCCCTTGCCGGGTGATGAACATCCGTTCGTCCCCGCGGACGCGGGGATCCAGTCTTTGCGACATCGCATTGCCTGTCTGGATACCCGCTTTCGCGGGTATGAGCGGAGGATAGTGTAATCTATCTGTTGACGAATGTAATCTCTTTGATTACATTGCGCGCGTGATCAAGTCGTTTCGCAACAAAGAACTGAGCGCCCTTTGGTCCGGCAAGCGGTCAAAAATCGACGCTCGGATGCAGAAGCGTATCTTGATCCGTCTTGACCGCCTGAACGATGTGTCGCTCGTCGATGACATGAACGTCGCAGGATATGATTTTCATGGACTGACCGGCTTTCATCCCAAGCGATACACCGTGCACGTCAACGGTCCGTGGTGTCTCACATTCGAATTTCGCGATGGTGACTCCCACCAAGTCGATTTCGAACAATACCACTGAGGATAGCTACCGATGGTCGACTACAAAGCAGTTCGAGACGCCAACCGACCCCCGACCCATCCGGGCGCCGCTATCGATGACATTTTGTCCGATTTCGATATTTCCAAATCGGAAATCGCCAACAGGCTTGGCATCTCGCGGCAGCAGCTTCATGCCGTTCTGGCCGGACGTAAGCCGCTTTCCGCCGACATCGCGGTTCGCGTCGCGAAGCTGTTAGGTGGCTCGCCGGAGTCGTGGCTGCGGATGCAGG
>JANMAN010000558.1:0-6787 GCA_031359885.1 Tardiphaga sp.
CCTCGGCGCAGGATCGCAGCCGGATGTCGGCGCCGCCGCGGCGCAGGAAGTCATCGACGAAATCCGGGATCACCTCTCCGGCGCCAACATGGTGTTCGTCACCGCCGGCATGGGCGGCGGCACCGGCACCGGTGCAGCCCCGGTCATCGCCAAGACCGCGCGCGACATGGGCATCCTCACCGTCGGCGTGGTGACCAAACCGTTCCACTTCGAGGGCCAGCGCCGCATGCGCACCGCCGAGGCCGGCATCGCCGAGCTGCACAAGGTGGTCGATACGCTGCTGATCATTCCGAACCAGAACCTTTTTCGGGTCGCCAACGAAAAGACCACCTTCGCCGACGCCTTCGCGATGGCCGATCAGGTGCTCTATTCGGGTGTCGCCTGCATCACCGACCTGATGGTCAAGGAAGGCCTCATCAATCTCGACTTCGCCGACGTCCGCGCCGTCATGCGCGAGATGGGCAAGGCGATGATGGGCACCGGCGAAGCCTCCGGCGAGAAGCGTGCGCTGACCGCGGCTGAAGCCGCGATCGCCAACCCGCTGATCGATGATTCGTCGATGAAGGGTGCACGCGGCCTGTTGATCTCGATCACCGGCGGCAAGGACTTGACGCTGTTCGAGGTCGACGAAGCCGCGACCCGCATTCGCGAAGAGGTCGATCAGGACGCCAACATCATTGTCGGCGCGACCTTCGACGAATCGCTCGATGGCATCATCCGCGTGTCGGTCGTCGCCACCGGCATCGAGCAGGCGCTGCTGGCCCGCGCGGCCGCTGCTCCCGCCGCCAATGCGGCCGTGGTCGCCACCGGATCGCCCGACAACCGCCTGGCCGAGTTGACCGCGAAGCTGCGTGCCGACAATCAGCGCGCGGCGACGAACGCCACGCAGAAGACGGATGCTCAGGTTCCCGCCGGGCAGCGTCCGCCGAGCAACCATGAGCGCGCTGCGCTCGCTGCGATCGCTGCCGCGGTTTCGCCGGAGCAGCCCATCAACGCCGTCCGTCCCGCCGCCTACGGCGACGTGACTGTGCGCCCGATCGCGCAGAAGCCTTCTCTGTTCCCGGAGCACGACATCCGCGAAGACGCGCATGAGCCGGCTCCGCCCGAGCAGTTCATCCCGCAGGCAGCAGAGCGTGCGCCGATGCGCGCGCCGCGCATGCCGAAGTTCGAGGATCTGCCGATGCCCGCGCAGAACGAGATCCGTCGCGCGAACGGTGAAAGCGAAGAAGAGCATCCGCAGAAGGCGCGTTTGTCCCTGTTGCAGCGCCTCGCCAATGTCGGCCTCGGCCGCCGCGAGGAGCCAGAGGCTGATTCCGCGCGCAACGTACCGCAGTTGGCCCCGATGCCTCCGCTGCCGGAGCGCAAGCCGCAGCGCACGATCGCGCAGCAGATGGGCGTCGAGCCCGTGTCGGAATATGCACGCCGCCCCACACCGCAGGGTCTGGATAGCCATGGCCGCCCCGCGCCTGTTGCTCCCGCGCCACAGGGCGACGACCATCTCGACATCCCGGCGTTCCTCCGCAGGCAGTCGAACTGACGAATTGTAACAATCGAGACGACGGCGATGGCCCCGATTTAACCAATCGGGGCCATTTTCTTGTGACGATTATGCAGTGACAATTTCTTATAAGTCGCTGTTAAATCGATGTTATTAACTTTCATCCATGTTCGCTGCACGGATCAGCAAACCGGATCGCCGCCCAACATTGGTTAACGCTTGGCGTGAATACGGCGGAGATGGGGTAACAATCCGTAAAAAACCGTGAGTTGGCGTCCTTTGGGGCGCTCAGTATGGTCATTGCTGACTCGGGGAACACTTAGAGCGGAAAAAGTCCGAATTTAAGTGGGTCAATGTGGGCGATTATTCGATGAAATCTAGCCGTCAGACAACGCTTCGGTCGCAAGCCACCATTACAGGTGTCGGCGTCCATTCCGGTCTTCCGGTCAATCTGACAATCGGACCTGCGCCTGTCGATGCAGGTTTTATTTTTGCCCGCACCAGCGCCGACGGCATCGAGCGCGAAGTTCCCGCAACCGTCCAATCCGTAATTGCGACCGACTTTGCCACTGTTTTGGGCGACCGCAACGGCCCGCTGGTTTCGACCGCGGAACATGTCCTCGCAGCCTTGCGCGGAATGGGCGTCGATAACGCGATCATCGAGGTCGACGGCCCCGAAGTGCCGATCATGGACGGAAGCGCGGCCGCCTTCGTCGCGGCGATCGACCAGGCCGGCATCGTCGAACAGTCTGCCCGCCGCCGTTACATCCAAGTTTTGAAAACCGTCCATGCCACAGTCGGCGACTCCTTCGGTGAAATTCGTCCCCACGCAGCGGGCTTCCGCGCCGAAGTCGAGATCAACTTCGCCAATCCCGCCATCGGCCGTCAGAGCTACGCGCTCGACCTCAATCCTGAGAGCTTCCGCCGCGATATCAGCCGCGCCCGCACCTTTGGCTGCATGAACGATGTCGCCCGCCTGTGGAGCGCCGGTTTTGCGCTCGGCGCATCCTTCGAGAATTCCGTCGTGTTCGACGATACCCGCCTGCTCAACACCGAAGGCCTTCGCTACAGCGACGAATGCGCCCGCCACAAGGTATTGGACGTGGTCGGCGATCTGGCTCTGGCTGGACTGCCGCTGCTCGGTGCATTCCGCTCGGTCCGCGGCGGCCACAAGCTGAATTACGCCGTGCTGTCGACGTTGCTTGCCGACCGCAGTGCTTGGTGCATCGTCGAGGCCGGCGCGACCCGTCGTCCGCGCACCACGGCCGACGTCGTCGCCAGCCGGGCTGGCAATGGCATGGCCGGCGGCATGGTTGCTCCGGCATTCGCCCCGGACGTGTCCTGATCTCAGTGATCTCGGCTGGCCTCGCCGTCAGAGGCAACACCTGGTAACCATATTGCGCCATGATGCAGCCGCCATCGCCTTAATCCGGGCGAAATGGCTCCGTATCTCGTTGGTTAATAGTTATAACTCGACTGAACGGCCCGCGCCGCCGCTGCAAATTTGCAATCGGTAAAACGGGCGTGTCGCCGGTCGCGGTGGTAGCGATGCCTGATAGGCTGAAGCTGACACCACGTCCGTCCCGTATCACAGGCGTCAGGTCAATCCATGTCGGCATCGCGTTCGTTGATCGCTCAGCCTCGTTCCACACGCCGCTTTAGTTATGCTGCTTTGCTGGCGGTGATGGCGGCGACGCTCGGGGGCTGCGGCACCGGATCGCTTATCGACAAGTTCACGACATCAAAAGAAGACGCTTTCGTCGAAGAGCCGGCCGACAAGCTCTACAATGAGGGTCTCTACCTCATGAACCAGAGCAAGGATCCCAAAGCCGCCTCCAAGAAATTCGAAGAGGTCGATCGCCAGCATCCTTATTCCGATTGGGCGCGCAAATCGCTGCTGATGTCGGCTTACGCCTTCTACAATGCCGGCGATTACGACAGCACCATCGGCGCCGCCACGCGCTACGTGACGCTGCATCCCGGCAGCTCGGATGCCGCGTACGCGCAATATCTGATCGCGGCCTCGCATTACGACCAGATTCCCGACATCTCGCGCGATCAGGGCCGCACCGAGAAGGCGATGCAGTCGCTCGAAGAGGTCATCCGCAAATACCCGACCTCCGAATATGCCACCAGCGCCAAGAAGAAGCTGGAAGGCGCGCGCGACCAGCTTGCCGGCAAGGAGATGAGCGTCGGCCGTTATTACATGGAGAAGCGCGACTACACCGCCGCGATCAACCGCTACAAGACCGTGGTGACGCAATATCAGACCACGCGGCACGTCGAAGAAGCGCTGGCCCGCCTGACCGAGGCCTATATGGCGATCGGGATCGTCGGCGAGGCGCAAACCGCCGCTGCCGTGCTTGGCCACAACTTTCCTGACAGTCGCTGGTACAAAGACGCTTACAATCTTGTAAAGTCTGGTGGTCTCGAACCGAGCGAGAACAAGGGCTCCTATATCAGCCGGGCCTTCAAGCGAATTGGTCTCGGCTAAGGCTCCTTCTCCATGCTCTCGCGCCTGTCGATCCGTGACATCGTCCTGATCGAACGGCTGGACATCGAATTCTGCCGTGGCCTTGCGGTGCTGACCGGCGAGACCGGTGCAGGCAAATCGATTCTCCTAGACGCTTTCGCGCTCGCTCTGGGCGGGCGCGGCGACGCAGGCCTCGTGCGCCACGGTGCGGAGCAGGGCCAGGTCACCGCCGTATTCGACATTCCCAAAGGCCATCCGGCGTCCGAGATTCTGGCGGCGCAGGATTTCGACGATAGCGGCGAGATGATCTTGCGCCGCGTGCAATTGGCTGATGGCCGCACCCGGGCCTTCATCAACGATCAGGCGATCAGCGTGCAAACGCTACGCGCCGTGGGTTCGGCGCTGGTCGAAATCCACGGCCAGCACGACGAGCGCGCCCTTGTCGATGCCGCGACGCATCGCCGGCTGCTCGACGCCTTTGCGGGGCTCGACAAGGATGTCGCGGCGATCGAGACATTGTGGGAGGCGCGGCGCGCTGCGCATGTGGTGCTTGCGGAGCATCGTGCCAATATGGAGCGCGCCGCCCGAGATGCGGATTACCTGCGCCACGCCGCGGATGAGCTGAAGAAGCTCGCGGCGAAGGACAATGAAGAAAGCGAATTGGCCGAGCGCCGCACCGGCATGATGCAGGGCGAAAAGATCGCGGGCGATCTGCGCGAAGCGCAGGATGCCGTCAGCGGCCACAACTCGCCGATCTCGGCGCTGGCGAATGCCGTTCGCCGGTTGGAGCGCCGCGCCGGATCGTCGCCGACGTTGGTCGAGCCGGCCGTGAAAGCGATCGACGCCGCGATCAATGCGCTTGAAGAGGCCGACCAGCATCTGGCCGCGGCTCTCATCGCTGCCGATTTCGACCCGGCCGAATTGGAGCGCATCGAGGAGCGGTTGTTCGCGTTGCGCGCCGCGGCACGCAAATATGCGACGCCGGTGGACGGGCTTGCGGCGCTCGCTGCAAAATACACCGCCGACGTCGCGGCGATCGATGCCGGTGCGGGACAGCTCGATAAGCTGGAAGAGACCGCTGCGAAGGCCGACGCTGCGTATCATGCGGCCGCGGCCAAGCTGTCAGCGTCGCGCAAGAAATCCGCCGAAAAGCTCAACAAGGCGGTCATCGCCGAACTGGCGCCGCTCAAGCTCGAACGCGCGAAATTCATCACGCAGGTCGATTCGGACGAGGCCGCGCCAGGGTCGCAGGGCATCGACCGCGTTGAATTCTGGGTGCAGACCAATCCCGGCACGCGGCCAGGGCCGATGATGAAGGTCGCGTCGGGCGGCGAACTCTCGCGGTTTCTGTTGGCGCTGAAGGTCGTGCTGTCGGACAAGGGCTCCGCGCCGACGCTCGTGTTTGACGAGATCGACACCGGTGTCGGCGGGGCGGTGGCCGATGCGATCGGCGCGCGGCTGGCGCGGCTCGCCGGCTCGGTGCAGGTGATGGCCGTGACGCACGCGCCGCAGGTGGCGGTGCGCGCCGATCAGCATTTGCTGATCTCCAAGGAGGCGCTCGACAAGGGTCGCCGCGTCGCGACACGCGTCAACGCGCTGGAAGACGACCATCGCCGCGAGGAAATCGCGCGGATGCTCGCGGGGGCAGAGATCACAACCGAGGCCCGCGCGGCCGCAGATCGGTTGCTGAAGGGCGCGGCTTAACAATAACGGCAGTGCGCGCTCCCTCTCCCGCTCTTGCGGGGGAGGGTTGGGGTGGGGGCCTCTGCCGCACCGTCTTTTCTCCCTTTGCGCTTCGTCGTATTCCTACCCCATGGCCAAGACAGCAAAACCCGCGCCCCCCGTCGATCTCTCCACGCTCACCAAGGCGAAAGCCAAGGTCGAATTGAAGCGCCTTGCGCTGACGATCGAGGGACACAACAAAAAATACTATCAGGACGTTGCGCCGAGCATCTCCGACGCCGACTACGACGCGCTGCGCCAGCGCATCGTCGCCATCGAAGAGAAGTTTCCGGATCTCGTCGCATCTGACTCACCGACGCAGACGGTCGGCGCGGCGCCTGCGCGCGGCTTTTCGAAAATCCAGCACATCGTGCCGATGCTGTCGCTCGGCAATGCGTTTAGCGACGACGACGTGTCCGAATTCGTCGCGCGCATCCGCCGCTTCCTGAAGCTCGATGCCGACGAATGTCCGGCTATCGTCGCGGAGCCGAAAATCGACGGTCTGTCGCTATCGCTGCGTTACGAGGATGGCAAACTGGTCAAAGCCGCAACGCGTGGCGACGGCTTCACCGGCGAGGACGTCACGGCGAACGTCCTTACGCTAAAAGACATTCCGGCTGCGCTGAAGGGCAAAACCATTCCTGCCGCCTGCGAAATTCGCGGCGAGGTCTATGCCGAGCGGCAAGACTTTTTCGATTTCAACGAACGGCAGCAAAACGAGGGCAAGGACACAGCGTCCAATCCGCGCAATTTCGCCGCTGGCTCGTTGCGTCAGAAAGACCCTGCGATCACTGCGTCGCGCCCGCTGAAATTCTTCGCGTATGCCTGGGGCGAAATGAGCGAACTGCCTGCGGACAGTCAGCACGGCATGCTGACGTGGCTCGGCAAGGCCGGCTTTGACGTCAACCCGCTGATCAAGCCCTGCCGTTCGATCGAGGACGTGCTCGCCTTTTATAAATCCATCGGCGAGCAGCGCGCGTCGCTCGGCTACGATATCGACGGCGTCGTCTACAAGGTCGATCGTCTCGACTGGCAAGAAAGACTGGGCTTCGCGGGCCGCGCGCCGCGTTGGGCCATCGCACATAAATTCGCGG
>JANMAN010000575.1:0-2300 GCA_031359885.1 Tardiphaga sp.
GTCCAGGATCGGCGGATAATCGCTGCCGGGCGGCGAGACGAAGCAGTAGCCGAACCGGGCGATGATATCGTTGGCGGTCGATGTGTTGAGGTACACCGGAATGCGCCGGCGATTGTGCAGCACGACCGAGCGCAGATCGTCCATGCCGTGGGTCTGGTCGGCATGCTCATGCGTCAGAAACACGGCGTCGATCGCGTCCACATTGGCGTCGATCAACTGTTCGCGCAGATCGGGCGCCGTATCGATCACCACCCGCGTGGTGCCGCCCGGCCCCGTCCGTTCGACCATCATCGAACAACGCCTGCGACGGTTCTTCGGATTAGCCGGATCGCACGCGCCCCAGCCGAGCGCCGGACGCGGCACCCCGGCCGACGACCCCGAGCCCAGAATGGTGAGCGTGAGACTCATCGCGGCACCTTGCTGAACAGCCGAAAGAAATTCTCGGTGGTTTGTTGCGCGATGTCGTCGAACGACACACCACGCGTTTCGGCCAGCACGCGCGCGGTCTCGACCACGAAGGCCGGCTCGTTGCGCTTGCCGCGATTTTTGCCCGGCGCGAGAAACGGCGCATCGGTTTCGACCAATATGCGGTCCGCCGGCAATTCGGCGGCGAGGTCGCGGAGTTCTAGCGATTTCTTGAAAGTCAAAATTCCGGTGAAGCCGATATAGCAGCCCAGCTCGATCGCGGTCAGCGCGAGATCGCGACCGCCGGTGTAGCAATGCAACACGGCGCGAAACGCGCCCTTCCCCATCTCGTCGGTCAGGATGCGCGCGCAGTCGTCGTCCGCTTCGCGGGTGTGGATCACCAGCGGCAAATCCGTTGCACGCGCCGCCGCGATGTGGGCGCGAAAGCCGCGTTCCTGCGCCTCGCGCGAGCCGTGCGCGTAGAAATAATCCAGCCCCGCCTCGCCAAGCGCCACGACCTTCGGATGTTGCGTCAGCGCGATCAGTTCGTCGGAGGTGATGCCGTCTTCCTCGTCGGCCTGATGCGGATGCGTGCCGACCGTACAAAACACGTTCGGGTATCGGTAGGCGATCTTCAACAGTGCATCAAGCCGGCGCACGCGAGTCGAGATCGTGACCATGCGGCTGACGCCGGCGGCCGCCGCGCGCGCCACGATGCCGTCGAGGTCGTCGGCGAAATCCGGAAAGTCGAGATGGCAGTGGCTATCGACAAGCATGATCGTCTCAGGCCGCCTGCGTCGGCGGCTCGACATAGCGCGGAAAAATCGGCACGGGCGCCGGCAATGTGGTGCCCGGCGCGATGCGGACCGCACCGCCGAGTTGCGTGAAGTCGCGCGCGTCCGCCGCGATGCCGAGGCTGTCGAGTAGTTTCGACGACGCAGCCGGCATGACAGGTTGCGCCAAAATCGCGACCTGCCGGATGACTTCTGCGGTGACGTAAAGCACCGTCGCCTGCCGCGCGGGATCGGTCTTCGCCAACGCCCAGGGCGCTTCGCCCGCGAAGTAACGATTGGCCTCGGCCACCACGGCCCACACGGCATTGAGCGCCTGATGGATCTGCTGCGTCGCCATTGCGGTCCGCGCGAGCGCCAGCATGCCATCCGTCTGGGCGAGGATCGCCTTGTCGTTTTCGCTGAAATCTCCGGGCGTCGGCAGAACGCCGCCGAACTGTTTGCCGATCATCGTCAATGAGCGCTGCGCGAGGTTGCCGAGATCGTTCGCCAAATCCGCATTGGTGCGCGCGACGATGGCTTCGTGATTGTAACTGCCGTCCTGCCCGAACGAGACCTCGCGCATGAAGAAATAACGCATCTGATCGACGCCGTATTGCGCAGCCATCGTGAAGGGATCGACGACGTTGCCGACCGACTTCGACATTTTCTCCCCGCGGTTCAGCAAAAATCCATGGCTGAAGACGCGCTGCGGCACGGCCACGCCGGCGGCCATCAGAAACGCCGGCCAATACACCGCGTGGAAACGCACGATGTCCTTACCGATGACATGCAGGCTCGCCGGCCAGTAGTTGCGGAAGCTGTCGCTGTCCACATCGGGATAGCCTGCCGCGGTGATGTAGTTGGTCAGCGCGTCGATCCAGACATACATCACATGGCCAGGTGCGCCCGGCACCTTGATGCCCCAGTCGAAGGTCGTGCGCGAGATCGAGAGATCCTGCAATCCGCCTTTGACGAAGCTCGCGACCTCGTTCAATCGCTCGCGCGGCAACACGAAATCTGGAACGTTCTTGTAGAGGTCGAGCAGCTTGTCCTGATAGGCCGAGAGCCGGAAGAAATACGTCTCCTCCTCGGTCCATTCGACCGGCGATCCCAGCGGTTCGC
>JANMAN010000585.1:0-3098 GCA_031359885.1 Tardiphaga sp.
CTGCCGCCGCTGGTCGATAAGAACGGCCAGCCAACGCGACTTGCGTTATCGGCGCATGCTTGGGGCGAACCGGTCCCAAAAACAATTGCTGCCGCGCGTCGCATCGCTGCCAAAGGCGAACGACTTCTTAAGCGATATGCAAACGCGAAGAAGGATCGATAGCCCCTAGAACTTGGGGATGACTTACACACCGATGAGGAGAGCGAGGACAAGAGCGGCCCGATCGCGATAAGACAGATATCGTCCAATCCAACCGAGCGTGTCGTATGCCTGCCATTCCCGCCAGCAAGCCTTATCGGATCGGTCGGTCCAAGACCGGGCTCGGCCTTTTTGCGACTCAGCCGATCAAGAAGGGCGAGAAGATCATCCGTTATATCGGGCCGATGCTGGATTGCCGGAAGAAGAAAGACGACGCGGTCGAGAACAAATATCTGTTTCAGATCAGCAAGCGTTGGACCGTCGATGGATCGGTTCGCAAAAACATCGCGCGATATATCAACCACGCCTGTAAGCCAAACGCTGAGTCCGACGTAAGCAAGAAGAAGCTGCGGATCGTCATACGTGCGATCAAGGACATCCAGCCGGGCGAAGAGATCAATTACGATTACGGCACGGAATATTTCAAAGAATTTCTGAAGCCGATCGGTTGCAAATGCGACGCCTGCGAAAAGAAGCGGAAGAAAAAGCGCGCTTTGGCCAGAGCCGAACGCGCGACCCTGAAGCTAAAAGCCGCCAAAAAAGCCGCTCGCGCTGCTGAAAAGGCAAAAGCCTTGAAGGCCGCGCGTCGATCGGAGCGGCTGACAACAAAAGCTGAGAAGCCCAAGTCTGCGCCGCGCAAGACAACAGTAGCGTCCGTCCCGGTTGCTATCGATTTGCAGGTTGCAGCTTGATGATGTGAACACCTTGTTGGCCTGTCTTGCTGGGCGTATTCTGTGCTCAGCGATAAGGACAAACCGATGACCGCCATCAAGCCGCTTCAGATCGATATCGTGTCCGACGTGGTCTGCCCTTGGTGCTATATCGGCAAGCGTCGGATCGAAAATGCGCTGGCACTCGCGCCGGAGGTGCCCGTCGAGGTGCGTTGGCGGCCTTTTTTCCTCAATCCATGGGTGCCGCGCGAAGGCATTTCTCGTGACAGCTACCTCGAAACCAAATTCGGTTCGGTCGAGGCTTATAAGGACATCGCAAAGCGCGTCGTCGCTGCGGCCGAAGGCGAAGGGCTGGTCTATCGGCCCGAGCTCGTCAGGCGCCAACCCAATACGACGGATTGCCATCGGCTGATCCATTGGGCCGAACACCATTCGGGCGGCGACAGATCGGGTGCCGTCAAGCAGCGGTTAATGGAATTGTATTTTCGCGATGGCGGCGATCTTACGGATGTCGAGGTGCTTGTGCAGGCGGCGGCGGATTGCGGCATGGACGCCGAAACAACGCGCACGCGCTTGGCAAGCGACGAAGACGTCGACTTGATCTCCGCACAAGCTAAGGACGCCAGCGACAAGGGCATCTCAGGCGTACCGACGTTCGTATTCGCGGAAAAGTATGCGGTTTCAGGTGCGCAAGATGCCGACAAGCTTGCACGTGCGGTCCGTCAAGTTTCGGCAGAGATCAACGCGCAAGTAGCGGAGTGACGATCAAGCGTGCTCGGTCGCGCGTCCGGCTGTGGCGAGCCTGATGACGTCAAGATATCCCGGACTGACTTCGACTCGTTGCATGTAGTCCTTGTCCGTCAAAATGCGATGCGCGTACCGCAGCCGATAGCACGGCAAATACATGAACAGATGATGCTCGGCGTGGAAGTTCACCCAATACGGCGCGATCAACGCGCGCTCGATGAGATTGGCGTGCGTGGTGCGCGCGTGGCTAAACGGGTCCGGACCGGTCGAGGTACAAGCGTGTTCGGCAATGTTGCGCACACGCGTCACGAACGGCAACCAGGTCGCCATCGCGAACAGCCAGACGCCGAAATACCAGATGCCCGCACCCGCGAGCCAACATAGCGCGAACAACAAGGCATTCACGGCAAGGAAGCGCGCCATCTTGTCAGCGCCGGGCGAGAGAAAGCTTTGGCTTGAGTTGACCCCGGCACTGCGAGAACGATCGAACAGCGCAAGAAGCAGCGGCATCCGCTGCTTGTAAAACGTCTGCCCGGTCAGATCGCGGATCGCCTTGCGGGTGAAACTGTCTTTGCTGATCGGGAATGGCGCGGAGAGCGACAGATCCGGGTCTTCCGGTTGCTGCGTGAACTTGTGGTGCTTGAGGTGATAGGCGCGGTAACTCGCAAGATCGGCACCGACCGGCACCGCGCAGAGCCACTGCCCAATGAAGGCATTGATGGTCAGGTTTGAATGGAGACCGCCATGTCCAGCTTCATGCATCAAAATTGCAAGACCGAGCTGCCGCGCGCCGACGATCATCACTGCGATGATCCACGTCAACGGATTCGGCCATACCGTCACAAGGGCGATTGCTGCTGCGATCGTGCCCCAGGCGTGCACCACCAGCCAGACGCCGCGCAACGATGAACGGCTTGTCAGATGTTGCCATTCGTCGGACGAAAATATCGTCTTGGGATCGACGCGATTGACCGCGGGCATGTGAGTTTCTCGTGTTCTCGATCAAGATCGCGTCCTGGGAGCGTCGCGTCAACCCGCCATGTGGCGTGCTGGTCTTGGATCGATCGGCGTCGTGCCGCGCAGACCGAGGATGTCTTCGAGAACGAGTGCGCCGGCGAGCAGGCGGCCTTCCGCGCGTGGCGCAGCGACAATCTGTAACCCGACCGGCAGGCCGCTCGATGTGAAACCGCACGGCATCGAGAGCGCCGGACAACAGGTCAGCGTGATCGCATAAACGATGCCGAGCCATTCGACGTAGTTGTCGAATGTTTTGCCGGCGCACTCGGCGAGATAACGCTGTTCGATCGGGAAGGGCGGCACGATCGTGGCAGGACACAACAGAAGATCATAGGTCTGAAAGAACGTCATCGCGCGTCGCGCCATCGCGATACGCTGGGTCTCGGCCTTTGCAATCTCTTCGACCGACAGTTTGAGGCCCTGTTCGATATTCCAGATCACTTCCGGCTTCAGCATGTCCCGTTT
>JANMAN010000600.1:0-1991 GCA_031359885.1 Tardiphaga sp.
CGATGATGGTCGCGACTTATATGGCCGTACTGAAGGCCGGCGGCATCGTCGTCGCCACGATGCCGTTGTTGCGCGCCAAGGAATTGGCTTATCCGATCGCCAAGGCGAAGATCTCGATGGCGCTGTGCGACGGCAAGCTCAAAGACGAGATGGAGAAAGCCCGCGCGGTGTCGTCGGAATTGCGCCACGTCGTTTATTGGGGCGTGGACGATGCCGATGGCCTCGATGCGCTGATCGCGAAAGCCAGTCCGGATTTCATTGCGGTCGATACGGCGTCGGACGATGTCTGTCTGATCGCGTTTACATCCGGCACGACGGGCGATCCGAAAGGCACGATGCATTTTCATCGCGACATGCTCGCGGTCTGCGACGGCTATGCGACCAACGTGTTGCGCGCGAATGTGGACGATCGTTTTATCAGCTCGGCACCACTGGCCTTTACGTTCGGCTTCGGCGGCGTGCTGTTTCCGATGCATATCGGCGCATCGTTCGTCGTGCTTGAGAAAGCCGGGCCGGACGATCTGCCGCCCGCGATCGAACGCTTCAAGGCGAGCGTGATTTTCACCGCGCCGACATCGTATCGCGCGATGCTGGCGAAGCATGGCGCGCACGACATCTCGAGCTTGCGCAAATGCGTCTCGGCCGGCGAAACGCTGCCGAAGCCCACTTTCGACGCGTGGCATAAGGCGACCGGCTTGAAGCTGATGGACGGCATCGGCGCGACCGAGATGCTGCACATTTTCATCAGCGCGACGGAAGACGAAATCCGCCCTGGCGCGACGGGCAAGCCTGTGCCGGGCTACGAGGCGAAGATCGTCGATGCGGACGGCCAAGACGCGCCGGACGGCACGATGGGCCGGCTCGCGGTGCGCGGTCCGACCGGATGCCGCTATCTTGCCGACGCGCGCCAGACGAAATTCGTCAGCAACGGCTGGAATATCACCGGCGATACTTACGTGCGCGATGAGGACGGCTATTTCTGGTATCAGTCGCGCTCCGACGACATGATCATTTCGGCCGGCTACAACATCGCCGGCCCCGATGTTGAAGCGGCGCTGCTGACGCATGATGCCGTCGCCGAATGCGGCGTGGTCGGCGCACCGGACGAGGCGCGCGGCATGATCGTGAAAGCCTATGTCGTGCTGCGGCCCGGTGCCGAGGGCGATGCAGCGCTGGTGTCGGCATTGCAGGATCACGTCAAGCGCGAGATCGCGCCGTATAAATATCCGCGCGCGATCGAGTTCGTCGCGCAATTGCCGAAGACCGAAACCGGCAAGCTCAAACGCTTCGCGCTGCGCCAAATCGCCAGCGGCTCATAAAAAAGTTAGGGAGAAACAGGTGACACCAATTCAAGGAACGACGCGCGCCGTCGCGCCGGCGATTTCCGGGACGCCGCAAGCCCTCAAGCCAGAGGGCTGGCCGATGCCGAAGGGTTATGCCAACGGCATGATGGCGCAGGGCCGCATCGTCGTCACCGGCGGCGTCATCGGCTGGGACGCGCAAGAGGTCTTGGCGGACGGCTTCGTCGCCCAGGTGAAGCAGACTCTCGCGAATATCGTTGCCATCCTGAAAGAGGGCGGCGCGGGGCCGGAGCACCTCGTGCGCCTGACCTGGTATGTCGTCGACATCGAGGAGTACCTCGCGAACCTGAAAGCGCTGGGTAGCGTTTATCGCGAGACGCTCGGCACGCATTATCCGGCAATGGCGCTGGTGCAAGTGGTGCGCCTCGTCGAGAAGGCTGCCCGCGTCGTGATCGAAGCGACCGCGGTGGTGGCGGGATAGGTTGCGTTGGAAGAGATTGTCGTCACCGGGCAAGGGCGCTCTTGTCGCCCGCGGACCCGGTGATCCATCTTCTTTTGTAAGAGTCTATTGAAGAAAGATGGATACGCGGGTCATCAAGCGCGAAGACGCGCTTTCGCCCGCGCATGACGTCTGAATGTGAAGCGCTACTCCCACTTTGCGTGCAACGCATCAACAAATCCCGATTGCGG
>JANMAN010000613.1:0-10736 GCA_031359885.1 Tardiphaga sp.
CCAAGCATTGGCCGGATGGCGAGCAGATGTCGATCTACGATGCGGCGATGAAGTACCAGGCGGAGCAGGTGCCGCTGGTGGTGTTCGCCGGTGCCGAATACGGCAACGGTTCGTCGCGCGACTGGGCCGCGAAAGGCACCCGTTTGCTCGGCGTCCGCGCCGTCATCACGCAGAGCTTCGAGCGCATCCATCGATCCAATCTGGTGGGCATGGGCATCCTGCCGCTGACCTTCGAGGAAGGCACCTCGTGGCAGACGCTCGGCCTCAAGGGCGACGAGAGCGTCTCCATCCGTGGCTTGCAGGGCGATCTGAAGCCGCGCCAGAAGCTCGTCGCCGAGATCGTCTCGATGGACGGCAATCGCCGCGACGTGCCGCTGCTGTGCCGGATCGATACGCTCGACGAACTTGAGTACTACCGCAACGGCGGCATCCTGCATTACGTGCTGCGCAAACTCGCGGCGTGATGATGCGCGCGATGGCGTTCGTCATTGCGAGGAGCTGAGGTTTTCACTTCCGAAAACCGAACGCGCCGAAGCAATCCAGTTCTTCGGTAGAAAGTGCTGGATGGCGGCGATCCAGCTCGCAATGACGGAGCGACGCTTTGCTGGTGCTGCGATGCGTCCGGACACGTCTAAAATCCCTCACTGCGAATTGAGTGGTCAGTGATGGGAAGGCGGCCTATGACATGCGCTTCGCTCCGCGAGCGGGCGTAACGAGTTGGTATCAATGACGATTATGGGCGGCAAATCGGGATGGACCGGCGCGCTGGTGGCGTGTGCGGTCTCCGCTCTCGCCGCCCCCGCAAGCGCCGAACCTCGCGCAGTTCTCGAATTGTTCACGTCGCAAGGCTGCTCGTCCTGTCCGCCGGCGGACAAATTGCTCGGCGAGATCGCCAAGGATCCCTCGGTGATCGCGCTGACATTGCCGGTCGATTACTGGGATTATCTCGGCTGGAAGGACACTCTGGCGGATTCGCGCTTCACGGCGCGGCAGAAATCCTATTCGCACATGCGCGGCGACCGCGACGTCTACACCCCGCAAATCGTCGTCAACGGCGCGCTGCATGTCATCGGCAGCGACCGGGGCAAAATCGAAAACGCCATCGCGACCACCAAGAGCAATGCCGGCCGCACCATGTCGCTGCCGATGACGATCACCCAGACCGACAAGCAGATCAGCATCAGCGTCGCCGCGGCGACATCGTCGCCGAGCGGCGTGCATGGTGAAGTCTGGATCTGCGCGGTGTCGAAAGCCGTTCCGATTACCATCGGCCGCGGCGAAAACCGCGGCCACGAGATCGTCTATCACAACGTCGTCCGCAACTGGTTGAAGGTCGCCGACTGGAACGGCACAGCCGGCAATTGGACGGTGCCGCTCGAAAACGTCGCGCGCGAGGGCGTCGATGCCGCCGTCGTCTATGTCCAGGACGGCAGCCGCGAGCGTCCCGGTGCGATGCTCGGTGCCGCGATCACGTCGCTGAAATAGTTTAAATTCCAACCATCCGGATCGTCATTGCGAGCCATTCCCTGTCGGCACCTTCGCCGATAGGGAATGAGCGAAGCAATCCAGCCCTTCCTTGTCTACTGCAAAGGAAGACCTGGATTGCTTCGTCGCATTCGTTTTTCGAAAGCGAGAAACTCTGCTCCTCGCAATGACGAGCAGCCCCAAACGAAAAAAAACCAGCTCGCGCCGGTCTCTCACACATCAAAATCCGTAAAAAGCCGCGTCGGCCCGGTCGCTCAAAGCCTTGGGGGCTGGGGGCTGAGGAATCCAGGGCCCGAGAACTGGACCGACGCGTAATCGTTTTGTCCCAATCGCCGGCGGCGTACGGGGGGCGAAACTACGGCTCGAATGTGACCGCCGCTAACGATCGCGTGACGTCGCGCGGGGCCTTGCGAAGCCGTGGCGACGGCGCGATCATGACCGTCAAACACAGGAGGTCGCATGGCGTCAATGTCCGGCGAGATCGAACCGAGCGAGATCAAAACCGACGCGCGGACCAGCGCCGCATCGCCGGCCAGCGTTGCGTTCAATCGTCTCGAACTCGGTCGCATTCTCAACCTGTACGGCCGCATGGTCGCGGCCGGAGAGTGGCGCGACTACGCGATCGACTTCACCAGAGAGCGTGCGGTGTTCTCCGTCTATCGCCGCGCCTCTGAGGTGCCGATCTACCGCATCGAAAAAGACCCGAAGCTGGCGCGCAAGCAGGGCATGTACAGCGTCGTCGCCGCCGGCGGCCTGATCCTGCGGCGCGGCCACGAACTCGACCGCGTGTTGCTGGTGATCGACCGCAAACTCGCGGTGGTCTAGCCGCCCACGCCCGGCACCGTCGTAGTCCCCTCGCCGATCGCGCGCTGCATCAGCACGATGTCGAGCCAGCGTCCGAATTTGAAGCCGACGCTGGGATGCGTGCCGATCATCGTGAAGCCGGCCTTGCGATGCACGCCGATCGAACCCGCATTGGCGCTATCGCCGATCACGGCGATCATTTGGCGATAGCCGCGCGGCGCGCACTGCGTCAGCAAGGCTTGCAGCAACGCCGTCCCGATGCCGCGCCGTTGGGCGGCGGGCGCGAGGTAGATCGAGTTCTCGACGGTGAAGCGATAAGCGGGCCGCGCCCGATACGGACCGGCATAGGCGTAGCCCGCGATCGTGCCGCCGCCGTCGTTAGCCACCAGAAAGGGAAAGCCGCCCTCGGCCAGCGCCTCGAATCGCCGTGTCATCTCGGCGAGGTCGGGCGGGATCAGTTCGAACGTCGCGGTGCCGTGCAGCACCGCCTCGTCGTAGATCGCGGTGATGGCCGGCAGGTCGGCAGGAACGGCGTCGCGGATGATGGGAGAGGGCATGGCGGGAGATTAGCGCATTTTTGCAATGGGACGAATTGCCAACTTCCCGTCATTCCGGGATGCGTATTCGGTCGGCGAAGCCGACTGGATACGCAGGCCCGGAATCCATAACCCCTGCAGGGAGTATGGATTCCGGGCTCGCATCGCACATATCTCCGACGCATTCTGCGTCAGAGACATGTGCTCGCGCCCCGGAATGACAGCAACAAAAAAAGCCCCGGCGCGACGCCGGGGCTTTCCGTATTATCAACTGCGACAGAAATTACTCTTTCTGTCCGAGCAGCTGCAGCAGCAGCGTGAACAGGTTGATGAAGTTCAGGTAGAGCGAGAGCGCACCGGTGATGGCCGCCCGCTCCGCCACGTCACCGCCCTGCGACGCGTAGCCGTACATGTAGTCGTTCTTCAGGCGCTGCGTATCGTAGGCGGTGAGGCCCGCGAAGATCAGCACGCCGACGACCGACACGATGAACTGCAACATCGACGACGCGACGAAGATGTTCACGACGCTCGCGATGATGATGCCGAACAGGCCCATCAGCAGGAACGATCCCATCCCGGTCAGGTCACGCTTGGTGGTGTAGCCGTAGAGGCTCAACGCACCGAACGACGCGGCCGTGATGAAGAACACCCGTGTGATCGAGGTGTGCGTGTACACCAGGAAGATCGACGACAGCGAGATGCCCATCAGCGCGGCGAAGGCCCAGAACAGCATTTGCGCCGTCGCGGGCTTCAGCCGATTGATGCCGAACGAGATGGCGAACACCATCGCGAGCGGTGCGAGCATGAACACCCACTTCAGCGGGCTCACGAACATCGCGACACCGAACGACGTCAGATAGACGTTGCCGATCTTGCCGGCGGCGCCAGCGGCACCGTCCGTCACCGCACCCATATACACGCCGAGCGCGGCCAGACCCGTGATGGCCAGACCGATCGACATGTAGTTGTAGATGCGCAGCATGTAGGCGCGCAGACCGGCATCGACGGCTGCAGCGTCCACGCGACCGGCGGCCCGGCCGAAGGGAGAAGTATAATTACGGTCCAAGTCCGACATGGTCGAAACCCCGTGGTTGTCCGGCTGGGCGTAAAGGGTTTGCGCCGCCGGCGCGAAAACGATCCCGGATGGTTATCCTGACGACGTTGTTGCCAACGTCAACAGTCTCCATCCGACCCAATCTGTTATTTGGGAAACTAACACATCCATCGCAAGCATCCACGCGCGGCTGAATGTCGCTGCGGTTGCAAACGCAGCCACGACAAACCCGTTTCGGCCCGTTTCACGGGGCTTTTCGGATCTCAGCCCACCTGCGACCATTCGGCCTGCGACATATATTGCGAATTTCGAAGGTTAATTCGCATTCATCATAGATTGCGAAGCACGGTCGCGGGCTTTTGGTTCAGCGCCAGCAGCGTCCCGGCCAGGCCCAAACCGACCGTCACGAGCAGCGCGACCGCGACCACGATGAGCGCACTGCCGGCCTGCCAGACGAAGCCGAGCGTCATCAGGCGCGACACGATCAGCCAGGCGGCGACCGAACCGGCGATGACGCCGAACACCGCCGTGGCAAAGCCGATCATCAGATATTCCAGCGCATAGGCGCCGAGCAGCCGCGCTCGCGTCGCGCCGAGCGTCTTAAGGATCACCGCGTCGTAGACCCGATGCCGGTGACCGGCGGCGAGCGCCCCGCCGAGCACCAGGATCGCCGAGACCAGCGTCACGGCGCTGGCCCCGCGAATCGCCATCACGAGGTTGGTCACCACCACGCCGACGGTCTGCAACGCTTCGCGCACCCGCACGCTCGTGATGGTCGGAAACGCAGCGGCGACGGCCTTGACGATGGCGGCGTCGCTATCCGCCGTATTTTGCGAATTGTCCTTGGCCTCGGTCAGCGTCGCGATGTGGGTGTGCGGCGCGCCTTTGAAAGCGTTTGGCGAAAACACCAACACGAAATTGATGCCGAGGCTCTGCCAGTCCACCGTCCGCATGTTGCCGATTTTGGCCGAAATATCGCGGCCAAGAACGTTCACCGTGACGTCGTCGCCGATCTTCAGCCCGAGCCCGTCGGCGAGCTTCTTCTCGAACGATACCAGCGGCGGCCCCGCATAGCCCGGCGGCCACCACTCGCCTTCGACGACCTTGGAGCCGCGCGGAATCTCGTCCGTATAAGACAGGCCGCGGTCGGATTGCAGCACCCATTCGGCGTCCGAGGTAGGCTTCAGCTCTTCGGCCGGCACGCCGCGCGCGGCGACGATGCGTCCGCGGAGCATCGGCACGTCCTCGATGGTGGAGCGCGGCGATTGCTCTTTCAAAAACGCCTGAAAGCGATCCGCCTCGGTCGAGGGAATGTCGATGAAATAGAACGACGGCGCCTTGTCGGGGAGCGCCGCGAGAAATTGCCGGCGCAGATTGCCGTCGATCTGCGTGATCGTCACCAGCACCGCGAGGCCCAATCCGAGCGACAGCACCACGGACGGCGTCAGCGCGCCGGGCCGGTGGATGTTGGCGATCGCCAGTCGCAGCATCGTTATCGACGGGCGCGGCAGGCGTCGCGCGATCGCCATCACGCCGGCGGCGACGCCGCGCAACAGTGCAAAGACGACGACCGACGACGCGACGAACGCCGCCGCGACGCGCTTGTCGTAGGCGAGCCCGATCACGACCGCGATCAGCAATGCGATGACGCCGGCCATCAACAGCAGATATCCCGCGCGGGGCCGATGCCATTCGCTGGAGACCGCCTCGCGAAACAGCGCCGCGACCGGCACGTCGTGCACGCGTGCCAGCGGCCACAGCCCGAACGCGAGCGCGGTGAGCAGGCCATACAGCAATGACAGGGCCAGTTCGCCGCCATGCAGGGCCGGCACCATCGGCAGTGGCAGGATCGTCCCGAACACGCCGACGATCGCGAACGGCAGCGCTGCACCGAGCGCCGCACCGATCAGCGAGCCGATCGCCGCCAACACGACGACTTGCGTAAGGTAGATCGTGAACACGTCGCGCCCGGTTGCGCCGAGCGCCTTGAATGAGGCGATCACATCGCGGCGGCGGTCGATATGACTCTTCACGGCGTTGGCGACGCCGACGCCGCCGACCAGCAGCGATGCAAGGCCCACCAGCGTCAGGAATTGCGTGAAGCGCGTGATGTTGCGTTCGAGCTGCGGCGAGGCGTTGTCGCGCGTGCGGATTTCCCAGCCGGCCTGCGGCAGTTTTTCGCGCACGTCCTTGGCAAGCGCGCCCGCGCCGTCGTCGGACGCCAGATTGTCCGGCAGCTTCACGCGGTAGATCCATCGCACGAGGCTGCCCGGTTGCAGCAATTGCGTCGCGCGCAGCGAGTCCTCGCTCACGAGAAAGCGCGGCGCGAAGCCGGGGCTGCCGGAGAGCTTGTCGGGCTCGGCCGCGATCACGCTTCGGATTTGGAAGTTGGCGCTGCCGACGCTGACGCTGTCGCCGACCTTCAGATTGAGCCGCGCCAGCAGCGTCGCGTCGGCGGCCGCGCCGAACAAATGGTCTTTTTGCGCCAGCAATTCCTGCATCGGAAGGTCGGGCGCGAGCGTGACTTTGCCCAGCGTCGGATAGTTTGCGTCGACCGCTTTCAACTCGACCAAAGCGAATTGGCCGTCCGGCGTCCGCGCCATGCCGCGCAACGCCGCCGCGACGGACACCTGACCTTTCGTTTTCAGATAAGCGAGTTCGTCGGCCAAGGCCTCGCGTTGCATCAGCGAGAAGGCCGCGTCGCCGCCGAGCAACGCGCGGCCCTCGCGGGCGAGGCCGTCGCTCAGGCTCGCCGCAACCGAGCCGACGCCCGATATCGCCATCACGCCGAGCGCGATGCAGCCGATGAACACGTAGAAGCCGCGCAAGCCGCTGCGCAATTCGCGCAACGCATAACGCAGCGGCAGCGCCGTCATCCGGCGGGGGGCGGGGGTCATGCTCGTTTCCTTGTCCCGGCCAAGGAGCGGCGTCTGGCGAAGCCGACGTCGTTCCGCAGAGCCGGGATCGTTACGGATGCTGCCTCTGATACGGTCCCGGTTCTGCGAACCAGCACTTCGCTTCGCTCGCGCTGTTTCGCGACCGGGACAAGCAAGCTCTCAAATTCAAACGACTCACTCACGCCGTTTCCACCCAGCTCCGCTCGTCCGCCGTCTCGATCCGCCCCGAACGCAGGCGGATGACGCGGTCGCAGCGTTGCGCCAGCGACGTGTCATGCGTCACCAGCAACAGCGTCATGCCGCGCTCGGCGTGCTTGCTGAACAGCAAATCCACGATCTGGTGGCCGGTGGTTTCGTCGAGATTTCCGGTCGGCTCGTCGGCCACGAGGATCGCCGGATCGGGCGCCAATGCGCGCGCCAATGCAACGCGCTGTTGTTCGCCGCCCGACAATTGCGTCGGATAATGATGCAGCCGTTCGCCGAGACCCACGGCGGTCAATTCGATCGCGGCGCGCTCGGACGCATCGGCGCGGCCGGCGAGTTCGAGCGGCACCGCGACGTTTTCCAGCGCCGTCATGGTCGGGATCAGATGAAAGGACTGGAAGACGATTCCGACATTTTGTCCGCGAAACCGCGCCAGCTCGTCCTCGCCGAGGGCATTGAAAGCCGTGCCGGACACCACCACGTCTCCGCTATCCGGCCGCTCCAGCCCTGCCATCACCATCAGCAGTGTGGATTTGCCGGAGCCGGACGGGCCGATCAGGCCGATCGCCTCGCCGCGCCGGACGCTCAGGCTGATATCCTTGAGAATATGGACGCGCGCCGCGCCCGCGCCGAGCGAGAGATTGACGTTCGAGATGGAAATGGTGTCGGGCGTGGTGCCTGACGGCGGAAGGGATTTGATGAGCTTGTCCATGCAACTTCAATATGGGCGCTGGTTTGCGGCGGTCGAGGGGCGTGCCGCGATGTTTCTATCCGGCCTTGTTGTCGCAGCGACGATGGCTGTCGCTCCGGCGGCCGCACAAGCGCCCATTAAGATGGCCGTGCTGGGCGATTCCCTGAGCGCCGGCTACGGCCTCTCGGGGCCGCAGGCGTTTCCGGCGAAACTCCAGAAAGCGTTGCAGGACAAAGGCATCGCGGTCGCCATGACCAATGCCGGTGTGTCCGGCGATACGTCCTCGGGCGGGCTCGACCGGCTCTACTGGTCGATTCCGGAGGGCACGCAGGCCGTGATCGTCGAACTGGGTGCGAACGATGCGTTGCGCGGGCTCGATCCGAAGGTGACGCGCAAGGCGCTCGAGCAGATCGTAACGAAGCTGAAAGCGCGTAATATTTCCGTCATGCTGGCCGGGATGTTGTCGCCGCCGAACAACGGCCCGCAATATGCCGCGCAATTCAACGCGATCTATCCGGATCTGGCCAAGCAGTTCGACGTGCCGCTGTATCCGTTTTTCCTGGAAGGCGTCGCCGGCAACGACAAACTCAATCAGGCCGACGGCATGCACCCGACCGCGCAGGGCATCGACATCATCGTGACCAACATTTTGCCCAGTGTAGAGGCATGGTTGCGGCCGATCGCAGCACAAAAAAGCTGAAGGACGACCTGAACCATTTCCGGCCCATCAAAGCGGGCTCGTCGTAACGTTAACCCCAGGGTTTTCGGGAGCACGCCGTCCCGCCACTTCGCAGCGTCATGTTTCTCCGGTTAGACTCGTGACCGGTGATTCGAGTTGTTTGCATCGGAGATCCTGCGATGCCGCGTCTGTTTACCGGACTGGAAATACCGGCCGAGATCGGCCACACGCTCTCCAATCTGCGCGGCGGGCTGCCGGGCGCGCGCTGGATCGATCCCGAAAATTATCACGTCACGTTGCGCTTCATCGGCGATATCGACGGCCTTGCGGCCAACGAGATCGCGTCGCTGCTGCCGCGCGTCAACCGCAAGCCGTTCGACGTGCAATTGCAGGGGCTGTCGAGCTTCGGCGGCAATAAGCCACGCGCGGTCGTGGCCTCCGTGGTGCCGAGCCGGCCGTTGATCGAATTGCAGGCCGAATTGGAGCGCCTGATGCAGCGCATCGGGCTCGGTCCCGAGGGCCGCAAATTCGTGCCGCATGTGACGCTGGCGCGGCTGCGCGACGCATCGAACCGCGACGTCGCGGACTATCTGTCGATCCGCGGCTACTTCCCGACCAAGGTGTTCAAGGCCTCGCGCTTCGTGCTGTTCTCGTCCCGCGCCTCCACCGGCGGCGGACCTTACGTCGTCGAGGATTCCTACGCGTTGAGCGCGTAGCGTAAAGGCGTGGCATAGCATCGCTACACATGCTGCCGTCATCACCCGGCAAGGGCCGCCGACGACGTCTTCGTCGTCCGGTCGCGCCCGACGACCGGGTGACCCAGTATTCCAGAGCATGAATGATGGGCGTACTGGTTCCCCGCTCGCGTGCGCGCAGCGCAAGCGCGCTGTCGAGCGCACTTGGCGGGGATGACGGCTTATGCTGTTCGGACGCCTGCCCCAACAACTCTCCCATCTAAAATCGCACCTTGCCTTTTCCGTTGGCCTGAGGCGTTAAGGCGCGATGGCGTCCGATCCGCAACATTCGTTCCGACATCAGTATCAGGCTCTCGTCGCGTCCGGCGCGATCGAGGCCGATCCGGCGCAGGCGCGCGCGGTCGACGCGCTCGCCGATCTCGACGCGCGGCTCGCGAGTTACGAGCCACCGAAGAAGCAGAGCTTTTTTGGTCGCTTGTTCGGCGACAAGGACGTCATGCTTCCGAAGGGTCTCTACGTTCACGGCGAGGTCGGCCGCGGCAAGACCATGCTGATGGATTTGTTCTTCAACGCGAGCAACGTCACGCACAAACGCCGCGCGCATTTTCACGAATTCATGGCCGTCGCGCATGAGCGCATTTACGTTTTCCGCCAGAAAGTCAGGCGCGGCGAACTTCCCGACGGCGACGTGATCGCGCTGACCGCACAGTCGATCTTCGACGAAGCGTGGTTGTTATGCTTCGACGAATTCCACGTCACCGACATTGCCGACGCGATGATCCTCGGCCGGCTGTTCGCGAAGCTGTTCGACCTCGGCACCGTCGTCGTCGCGACGTCCAACGTCGAGCCGGTCAATCTTTACAAAGATGGCCTCAACCGCGCGCTGTTTCTGCCGTTCATCGCGCAGATATCCGCGCATATGGACATCATGCGGCTGGAGTCGCGCACCGACTTCCGCATGGAAAAACTCGCCGGCGTGACGATGTGGCTGGTGCCGGCGGACGACGCCGCCACCGCCGGGCTCGACAAGGCGTTCGCGGCGCTGACAGGCAACGCAATGGGCAAGCCGCAGGACATCGCGATCAAAGGCCGCGTGCTGCATGTGCCGGCGGCCGCGAACGGCGTCGCGCGTTTCGGCTTCCAGGATTTATGCGAAAAGCCGTTGGCCGCGTCGGATTACCTGCGTCTCGCGCATGATTTTCACACGCTGATGATCGACGACATTCCGATGATGGATTACGGCGACCGTAACGCCGCCAAGCGCTTCATCGCGTTGATCGACACGCTCTACGACAACGGCGTGAAGCTGATGGCGACCGCGGCCGCCGATCCGTTGCATCTCTACAAGGCGACCGAGGGCTATGAGGCGATGGAATTCCACCGCACGGCCTCGCGGCTGATCGAGATGGGCTCGGAGAGCTATCTGGCGCTGCCGCACGGCCGCAGCGATTCCACCGCCAGCGGGTCGTCGACGGGATTGGTGGAGACGTAAGGTGCATCAATCAACGCCTGCCTGATCCGAGGCACAGCCAACAATTGGGCAGGGCGCGACTTGAACGCCTGCGACGAAAGGGATAACCACCACGCAACCGTCTCCCCTCCGCTTTCTCTTCGAGTTCAAAGGATAGATTTCCCATGGCGCGTGACAAAATTGCTTTGATTGGCTCCGGCCAGATCGGCGGAACGCTGGC
>JANMAN010000623.1:0-4839 GCA_031359885.1 Tardiphaga sp.
CAGCTCTGGACCGGGTTGGCGCTGACGCAGCAAGGCAAATGGGCGCAGGCCCGCGAGAAATTCAAGGATTCCGGTTTTGCGTTGGCGTCGTTGCCGTTCGAACTGCAACGCGAAGTGCTCATGCAGGCCATGCGCGCGTCGCTCGAAGTGAAGGATTATGCGGGCGCTGCCTCACGCAGCAGCGAACTCGATCTGGTCGGCGTGCCGCCCGCGATGATGCCGGCGGTTTCAGTGTTGCGCGGCCGTCTTGCGCAGGCGCTGGGGCGCGAACAGGATGCGCTCGACAATTATCGCATGGCGTCCGCGTCCACGCATGCGCCGGCGGCAGCCGAGGCGCGTTTGCTGACGGTGGCACTGCGCCAGAAGCGCGACTACATTCCGCCCGACGAGGCGTTGCGCGAACTCGAAACGCTGTCGGCGATCTGGCGCGGCGATGCCGTCGAGGTGAAAACGCTGCAAGCGCTCGCCAAGATCTATTCCGATATCGGCCGTTATACCGACGCGCTCGCCGCGGCCCGCACCGCAACGCGGCTCGACGGCAATTCGGAAGCCGCGCGGCAATTGCAGGACGAGGCGTCTGCGCTCTTTGCGCAGATATATCTCACGTCGAAGGGCGACGACATTCCTCCGATCGCGGCGCTCGCAGCGTTCTACGAGAACAGCGAATTGACGCCGATCGGCCGGCGCGGCGACGAGATGATCCGCCGCCTCGTGGAGCGATTGGTGGCGGTCGATCTGCTCGATCAGGCCAGCGAGTTGTTGCAATATCAGATCGACAATCGTCTCGAAGGGGCAGCGCGCGCGCAGGTCGCAGCCCGCCTCGCGATGATCTACATGATGAACCGCAAACCGGACCGCGCCATCGCAGCGCTACACGCGACGCGGATCGCGGACCTGTCCGGCGAATTGCGCCAGCAGCGGCTATTGCTCGAAGCGCGCGCGCAGAGCGACATCGGCCGCCGCGATCTCGCTCTCGACATCATCTCGAACAGCACGGGCCGCGAAGCGGTGCGTTTGCGCTCCGACATCTATTGGGCGGCGCGGCGCTGGCGCGAGGCATCCGAGCAGATCGAAGTCTATCATGGCGACCGCTGGCGCGATTTTAAACCGCTCGACGCGGGCGAAAAAAGCGACGTGATCCGCGCGGTCATCGGCTATGCGCTTGCCGAGGACGCGCTCGGTCTCGCGCGCTTCCGCGAGAAATACGCGCCGCTGATGACCGGTACGGCGGATCGCATCGCGTTCGATACGGCGAGCAAACCGGCCTCGACGAACAGCGCCGAGTTCGTGCAGATCGCCAAGATGGCTGCGGGCGTCGACACGCTCGATGGTTTCTTGCGCGAGATGAAGTCGCGCTTTCCCGACGCAGTCGCGCGCGCCCCGCTGCCGGACACCGCGAAGGCCGACCCGCTGACGACTGGATCGCTGCCGCGCATCGTCGGCTTCAAGCGCGTCGAGGCGAAGAGGTAGTTGCGTCATTGCGAGGAGCAAGTCCCTCGCCTTCGAGGGACGCGACGAAGCAATCCAGGCTTCTTCGTCGCTTCTGGATTGCTTCGCTCAACGACCGTCAGGCTTCGCCAGTCGGTCGCTGGCTCGCAAGGACGTCGCTGCCGCACTACTGCCCGTAACTCTGCACCAGCGATCCCGCCACGAGCGACCAGCCGTCCACCAACACGAAGAAGATGAGCTTGAACGGCAGCGACACCACGACGGGCGGTAGCATCATCATGCCCATCGACATCAGCACCGACGCGACCACGAGGTCGATGATCAAAAACGGCAAAAACAGCAGAAACCCGATCTCGAAGGCGCGCTTCAATTCCGAGATCATGAAAGCCGGCACCAGAATCCGCAGCGACATCTCGGCAGGCGTCGCCGGCGGCGGCTCGCCCGACAGATCCATGAACAGCTTTAGGTCTTTCTCGCGGACGTTCTTCTGCATGAAGCCGCGCAACGGAATCGACGCGCGTTGCAACGCGTCCTCTACGGCGATCTGATTGGCGACCAGCGGCTTGATGCCGTCGTCATAGGATTTCTGCAGCACCGGCCCCATCACGAATGCGGTCAGAAACAGCGCCAGCGCAATGATCACCGAATTCGGCGGCGCGGTCGCGGTGCCGAGCGCGGTGCGCAACAGCGACAGCACCACCACGATGCGCGTGAAGGACGTCATCATGATGAGGATCGACGGCGCGATCGACAGCACCGTCAGCAGCGCGATCAGTTGGATGGCGCGCTCGGTGACGCCACCGCCGGCGCCCTGGCCGAAATTGATGCTGACATCTTGCGCCACCGCCGGATCGATGAACGATCCGGCGGCGATCAGGATTGCAATGAAAAAAACTCTACGCGGGTGTTTTGCGGCGCTCACGAAGGGGTCTTCGGGCGACCCAGCAGGGAGGCCATCTCGTCTTCGAGATTTTCGAAACCGGTTTTCGGCGACGACGTCACCGGCGACGTCATGCTCGATTCGCTGCGCGACGACGACGAAGCTGATGCACGCGGCTGTTCGGGCGCGACCGGCGGAGCGGCGGTGATGTCGCCGTCGGGGCGACGCAGTGCAGCCTCGAGCCGCTGCGCCATCTCGGTGAGGTTTTGTTCGGCGTTGCTCGGAACGCTCGGTGCGGGCGTCGGAGGCGGCGGCGCTGCGCCGCGCGAGGGCGGCGGCATCCGCGGCGGCGGGTCCGGCATGCGCGAGCGCGGCATGACCGGTTCGCTGCGCGACGGGCGCGGCATCATCGGTTCGTTGCGCGGCGAGGGCGTATCGATCGCGGGCTCCGGCCGGATCATCGGGCTCGGCATCATCGGGCTCGACGAAGCGCCTGGCCCTGGCTCGCGGCGGTCGCTCGGCGGCGGGCCGGCGGGCCGGCGCACCTCGTCCACGAAGGTCGGGCGCGACGGGCGCGGCGCGGGTTCGGGGTCCGCCGGCTCGAAAGCGTCGGCGCGGCTGTCGCCGTCGGTCCAGCCGGCGGCATCGGGTAATGGTGCGGAGCGGGGCAGTTCGTTGCTGCGCGGGGCCATCTGGTCGCCACGCGCCGGGCTGGCGCGCACGATGTTCTGCTCGACCACGATGTCGGTCGGCCCGCCGATCATGAGCAGATGCTCGACATTGTCGCGGCGAACCAGCACCAGCCGGCGGCGGCCGTCCACGGCGGCGGCGTCGATGACGGCCAGTCGCGGCATCCGACCGCGATTTGCGTTGGAGCCGAGCCGGCTGCCGCCGAAGCGCCGCACCAAATAAGCGACGAGGCCGATCAGCGCCAGCACGACGATGAAGGCGATGATGAAGGTGATCGAAGAGGTTTGCATGTCTGTTCCCGGCAATGTCGCGTCCGTGCGTGTCGCGCCCGTTGTCGCGTGGCGGCGGCGAAGAGGTTAACGCCGCCAGGCAAAAGCTGCCACTTGCAAACGTCTTAACCCAGGAATCGCCGCAGCCAAAACGACTTCTGCACAGGCTCCCGCATCATCCGCATGCCGATGCAGGTATTTTTAACGGCCTCTTCACACGTCTTAACCCGGCGTTAACCATACAGGCGGCAAATTCTGCCCACCTGCCGCAGCGTGCGGTGGCCAACCGGACCCTTGCGATGGCGATCACCGATCTTCCGACCTTGTCCGCGCTCCGCACCAAAATGCAGTGGCATCAGGAGCGCCAGCGCGTGTTGGCCGAAAACATCTCCAACTCCGACACGCCGAATTTCCGGCCGCGCGATCTCGTCGAGCCGAAATTCGATGTCGCGGGCGCATCCGGGGGCGGCATGGGATCGCTGCCGATGCTGCGCACCAGTGCCAGCCACATCGGTCCGTCCGGCGGTACGACGGTGTCGGGCAACACCAAGGGCGGGTACGAGACCCGGCCCGCCGGCAACGCCGTCAATCTCGAAGACGAGGCGCTCAAGGTTGCCGCCAACCAGATGGATTATGCGGCGGTGACGTCGCTCTACAGCCGCAGCCTCGGCCTGTTGAAGACCGCCATCGGCAAACGCTGACAACTTTAGAAGGCAACGGACATGGCCGACGACAGTTCTGATTTCTCCCGCTCGATGGGCATCGCCGCCTCCGGGCTGCGCGCGCAGGCCGGACGAATGCGCGTCATCTCGGAAAATATCGCCAACGCCGATTCGACCGCGCAGACGCCGGGCGGCGATCCGTATCGCCGCAAGGTGCCGACATTTTCATCGACGCTCGATCGCGCGCTTGATGCGCGCGTCGTGTCGCTCGGTCGCGTCCGGCCGGATCAAACCGCATTTCGCATCAAGAACGAGCCCGGCAGTCCGGCAGCCGATGCGCAGGGCAACGTCAAATATCCCAACGTCAATTCGCTCATCGAAATGACCGACATGCGCGACGCGCAGCGGTCTTACGAGGCGAACCTCAGCATCATCAGCGCGACCCGCCGGATGATCCAGCGCACGCTCGATATCCTCAAGGCCTGACAGGAACCATCATCATGGCATCGCCGACGATCGCAGCCAACGCCTACGCAGCTTTGTCACGCCTCACCGATGCCGCAGGCGCTGGCGGTGCGGCCAAGGCAGGTCTCTCCGGCGGTGTCGGTGGCACCGGGCAATCCTTCGGCGCGATGCTCAAGGATGCCGTCGGCAGCGTGATGGACGCCGGCCGCAAATCCGACGCGCAGACCGTGGCGATGGCCAGCGGCAAATCCAACGTCATGGACGTCGTGACGGCGGTGGCCGAAACCGACGTCGCCGTCTCGACGCTGGTGTCGGTGCGCGACCGGGTGATCCAGTCCTACGAAGACATCATGAAGATGCCGATCTGATGCATGTCGTCATTGCGAGCGCAGCGAAGCAATCCATAGCCGGAAACAAGCTGGAT
>JANMAN010000710.1:0-1536 GCA_031359885.1 Tardiphaga sp.
CGACCGAGAAACCGTCATTGCGTCTCGCGAAACAAATCTTTCTGCCTGGCAAGCGATCCGATTACGAAGCGATGGTCGCGACCCACGCCAAAGCCAATGACGTGCCGGAATCGCTGGTGCATCGGATCATCGTTCGCGAAAGCAAATACCAACCGCATCTGGTGAGCCGCGGCAACATCGGCCTGATGCAGATCAAACTCGCGACGGCACGCGGCGTCGGCTACACGGGCACCGCCGAAGGTTTGCGCGACGCAAACACCAACATGACCTACGGCGTGAAATATCTCGCCGGCGCTTGGCGAACAGCCGCCGGCGACGCCAATCAGGCGGTCTCGTATTATGCGCGAGGCTACTACTACGCGGCCAAGGCGAAAGGGCTGCATAAGCGGCCGGCTCCGGGCGAGGCGCTTCAGGTCGTCTCGATCAAAGAACGCAGCCGCGATCGCAAAAAGAACGCCAGCATCTCTTACGCCGCGCCCCGGCTCGACGAACTCGTCGATGCCATCGCGCCCGTCGGTGCCAAACAATAAGACCTTCAGCGACTGCTCATGGAGCGAAGGACTTCGTCGCTGGGCCAGCAATCGACCTTGAGACCGGTTTGCTTTTGATAAGCACCAAGCGCCGCGCGCGTCTTCATGCCCGCCTTGCCGTCCATCTTGTCGCTGTAGAGCCCGATGCGAGTCAGATGCTGCTGCATCGCCTCCACGTCCGTGGTCTTCATCTGCGTCGACGCCGACCATGGCGTCGCGAAGGGCTGCGGGCTGGTCATGCGGTCGCTGAGATGGCCGACGAACAGCACGTAGAGATCCGAAAAGTTATATTCCTTGATGACGAAGTAATTTTTGGTCGTCAAAAACGACGGCCCGTAGAGACCTTCGGGTTGCAACAATGACGCGGGCTGCGCCAGTTCGCTCGCTGAAAGCCTCTGTCCGCGGACCGGCGTGTAGCCCGCGCGGATCCAGTCGCCGATCGGCCTCGTGACCTCGGGAACGCCCTGCGTACAGTCCGCGTTCGCCGGCGCGCGGACTTCATAGGCCCAACGCAATCCGCTCTGCCACCCTTTGTTGGTCAGTTGTCTAGCCGCTGACGCCAACGCGTCCGGCACCGAGGTCCAGATATCGACCTTGCCGTCGCCATCGAAATCGACGCCGTGTTTGGCGAGTTCGGTCGGAAGGAATTGCGTCAATCCGGTTGCGCCACCCCACGACGCTCGGAAATTTTTGCGCGTCACGACGCCGTCGTCGATCAACTTCAGTCCCGCGATGAACTCGCCGCGATATTGATCTTTGCGTCGGCCGACATAGGCTTGGGTCGCAAGCACACGCAGCCCGTCATAAGGCAACGCAAAGCGGCCGTAATCGGTCTCGCGGCCCCAGATCGCCAGCAGGATGGTGGATGGGACGCCGAACTGTTGCTCGATGGCGGCGAGCGAGGGCCTGTATTTCTGCGCGAGTTTTTGTCCCTCTGCCGCAAGCCGCGCAATGCTGGCCTCCTTGATGTAGTCCGCCGGCACTTGAACGAACTCGGCCTGCGACG
>JANMAN010000737.1:0-2064 GCA_031359885.1 Tardiphaga sp.
GCCCATCTCTGGACGCCACCTCGGCCGGCCTCTTGGTGCTGCCATCGCGCTTGGGCTGCAGCCCGAACGGCGAAGCCGATTCGACGCAGCCAGGCAAGCAACGAATTCCGCGAAGGTGTCGACGCCTTTGTTGCTAAACCAAAGCCCGCTCTGCGAAGCCGAGTGAGCTTCCGGGGCCGAGAGGCAATCCAACCATCGCCTTGCGCAAATCGCCGGAATTGGTATCGCCCGGTGCGTGCCGAGGCTCGCCGTTACCAGCACCTGCTGCACCGATGCGCGTCCGCTCTACAGGAAACCACCTACAGGCGCTAACACTTTGGTACTGCACATTACATGTAATGTCTACACCGACACCAAAGGGGCCACCGACGTCCAGAGGCCTGCACTCGATCGCCGCCGAGCCGCTCGCCAATCAGGCGCGCGACAGCATCCGCCGCGCGATTTTTGAAGGACGCATACAGCCCGATGAAAGGCTGACGATCGAGCACATCGCCGCCGAGCTGGGCATCAGCCGCACGCCGGTGCGCGAAGCGCTCAAGGCGCTCGAGACCGATGGCATCGTCAAGATTTTGCCGAACCGCGGTGCAGTGGTGCAGCGCTTCGACAAATCTGAGATCGTCGACCGCTACACGGTGCGCGCGACGCTGGAAGGTCTCGCGGGGGAGCTGGCCTGCCGCCGCGATGCGCTCAGCGTGGCCGACAGCCTCGAGACCAACTGCGCGCGGCTCGAAGTCCGAATGCGCGAGGTTCATATCGACGATTTGCATGCGGTAAGCGACCTGGTCGCGCTCAACGGCGAGTTCCATTCGACGATCCTCAGCGCCAGCGGCAGCGTGACGATCGCCCGCATGCTCGACACCTTGCGGATGCCCATGGCGTACCGGCTTTACACCTGGCGCAGCGCCGACCGTCAGCAGGCGTCGCTGGGTTTCCATCGCAGGATCGTCGCGGCATTTCGCAAGCGTCAGGCGAAGCAAGTGCGCCGGCTTCTCGAAGGCCACATCCTCGAGGCGAAGGACTTCCTCGTCGCCAGCCGGTAAGCGCCGGCACGCGTCGCCCTTGAAACCACATGGAGAACCGATGAACGTCAAAGAGCCGACCTACGGCACGATCAACGACGATGCGGTGGCGCAGGTGCGGCGCCGGCTGCACAAGGTGCATTCGATTGACGAGCCGTTCATCCGCTATGTCAACGGCGACAGCATTCGCCACGTCGCGCGGGCGATCGGTGATGCCAATCCGCTTTGGATCGACCGCGCCCACGCGGCCGCGTCGCGCTTCGGCCGGCAGGTCGCGCCGCCGGCGCTGCTCTACGGCGTGACCTGGGGCAGTTGGGACATGCGCAAGGGCGAGGGACTGCCGGGTGTGCACGGCCTGCATGCGAGCGATCGCTGGCTCTACTACCGCCCGCTGCTCGACGGCGACGAAGTCCACGCGACCAAGGAGATGACGGCGCTCGACGAGCGCACCGGTTCGTACGCCGGCCGCTCGATGATGCAGGTGCGCGAATTCAAGTACTACAACCAGCGCGAAGAGCTGATCGCCAAATGCATCATGTCGGCGGTGCGCAGCGAGCGCGACGAAGGCAAGAAGGTCGGCAAGTACGCGTCGATCCCGAAAGCGCGCTACACGACGGAGGAGATCGCAGCGATCGACGATGAAATCGCTGCGGAGGTAGTCCGCGGCGCAACGCCCCGTTACTGGGACGATGTACAGATCGACGATACCGTCCAGCCGCTGGTACGCGGCCCGCTCACCGTCTCGGACATGATTGCCTGGATGATGGGCATCGGCTCGCCGCACATCCGCAGCGGCCAGTATTGGCTGGCGTACCGCCGCCAGTCGCCGAAGGTCGCTGTGCCCGACCCCGAAACGAACATCCTGCAGGCAGTCGAGAGGGTGCACTGGGATGCCTTCATGGCCGCCGAGATCGGCATGCCGGCGCCGTACGACTACGGCTCGCAGCGGGGGGCGTGGGCGACGCATCTGATGACCAACTGGGCGCGCGACGACGGCTGGGACTGCGAGGTGTACGCCAAGTACCGATCGATGAATTACGTCGGC
>JANMAN010000764.1:0-1567 GCA_031359885.1 Tardiphaga sp.
ATCACCGTCAACGGCGCCGGCTCCGTCGCGCTGGCCTATGATGACAAATCATCGCCGGCCAATCTGTCGTTCGCGCAGGGCGCGCCGCTCACATTCGCGCCGTCGCTGAGCTTCAGCGCCTTCGCGGCGCCCGGTCCTGCGAATAATCAGTCGCTGACGATCAACGGCCAGAGCTACAATCTGATCTATTCGATGACGCAACTGGCCGCCTTGGACGGCAGAACCGACAACAACGCGCTAGCATTAAGCCTCATCGCGCCGTCGACGGCCTATACGCAGGCGGTTGTCGGCAGCTATAGCGGCATTTTCGAAGGGCTTGGAAACACCATCAGCGGACTGGTGATCGCGGCAGCCGGCACGAGTGACGTCGGTCTGTTTGGACGACTGACGAATGGCATGATACGCGATCTCGGCCTGCTTGGCGGCTCGGTGACCGGTTCGTCCTATGTGGGCGGGCTGCTCGGCCAGAACTTAGGCACTTCGACGGTCACTCAGGTCTTCAATACCGGCACCGTCACGGGGGGCGGGTTTGTCGGTGGCATCATCGGTTTCAACGACAATTCCGGCGCGATCACGTCATCTTATGCCACCGGGGCGGTGAGCGGGCAGTCAAGCGGTGGTCTCGTCGGTGTCAATTACGGGCTGATCGCGCAATCCTATGCGACGGGAGCCGTCAGCGGGGCGAACGTCGTCGGCGGGCTCGTCGGAGTTGCCAACGGCTCATCGACCATCGTGCAGTCCTACGCCACGGGCGCTGTGTCCGGACCCAGCAGTATCGGCGGTCTCGTGGGGCGAAGCCAATCGGGATCGATCCAGAATAGCGTCTTCGACACCCAGACGAGCGGACGAACAACCGCAATCGGGCAAGACGATAATAACCAAACCGGAAATGTTCTTGCCCTGACGACGCGGCAATTACAGGGCCTCGATCCGATCTCGGGCAATACCTATTTCTCGGCTGCAACGAACCTCGGCGACGGCACGACCTCGGCCTTCTCCGGTGGTGCGAACGGGCTCTATCCCTATCTGTCGAATTTCTTCCCGAACGGCGTTCAGGTCGTCTCGGGCACCGCTTACAGCGACGCCGTCGGAACTCCGCTGGCGTCGAACGCGGGCGGCGCGGTGACGGTTAACGTCGTCGGCGGCGGGTCCACGCTCGGCTCGGCAACGACGGGTGCGAACGGCTATTACTACGCCTTCGGGCGACCCGGCACGATCACGGACGGCGCAGCGCTGCTCGCCTATATCAACGCCAATTCAGTGGCCGGCGCGAAAAACTCCGTGACGCTCGCCACCGCGAGCGGCACGCCAACCAGAACAAGCACGCTTCAAACGGGTGTCAATGTCTACAACGGCGCGCTCTCGGCGCCGACCAATGCACTTACGCTGTCCGCCGCATTAGCCGCAGAGCTTGCACCATTGAACGCCGCGTTGACCCAGAATTTGGCCGCGCTGCCGGCCGCGGTCGGGGTGTTCGCGGTACCCGGTTTGGGAGGCCGCTATTACACCGCGACCGGCGCGAGCTTTACGATCGACACGCCCGTCACCACGTCGAACATCTTCGCGG
>JANMAN010000786.1:0-3745 GCA_031359885.1 Tardiphaga sp.
TATTCAGCAGCCGCGGCCGAGATCGTTGCGCTGTAGATCTCCATCAGGGGCTGCCCCTTAGCGACCTTTGTGCCCGTAGTGACATCCGCAATCTTCTGCACCCAGGTCTCGGATCGCATTGCGATCACTGACACGCGACGCTCATCGATCTGGATCGTGCCCGGTGCGCGAATTATCGTCCGGATAACGCGCGACAATGCAGACTCGGACTTGACGCCGGTGCGCTGGATCTTGCCAGGCGATAACTTCACCGAGCCGTCGTCGCTATCCTCGCCTGTATAAACCAGGATGTATTCCATCCCCATCGAATCCTTCTTCGGCGTCGGCGACGTGTCCGGTAGCCCCATCGGATTGCGATAGAACTTGATCTTGCGCTCGCTACCGCTTGGCGCTGCAGCGGGTGTCGACGTCGCGGGCGTTTCAGCCTTCTCAAGTGTGACGTCTTCATCTGCAAAGACGGCGCGATAGTCGCGCCCGTCGCTTGTTTTACGCGGCGTCGGCGAGTAATCCGGCTTTCCGTCCGGATCCTGATAGTAGATCGGCGTCGATGCGCTTTGCGTCATCGCGGGCGCAATCATGAATCCACGCACCGCCGGGCGTTGCGCGACGACGACGCCCGCTCCGGCCGCCGCGATCAACGCGACGGCCGTGCATGCAATTACAGCGCGGTTCACTTCTGCGCCGTGATGACGAGGTTGCTTTCTACATTGCCGGTTTCGCCCTGCACCTTCGCGCCGAGCGACAATTGCCAACGGCCGGCCATGCCGAAAGTCGCCTTAAATTTGTAGGTGCCGGGCTCGATGCCGGGCATGGCGACTATCTTGGTGGCCATCTCCTGCATGCCGTCCGGCGCCATGTCGAGGCGGGTCGCGAAGATTATCGCATCCGGCACAGGTTTGCCGGTTTTGGTGTTCGTCAGACGGACCGTGATGACCTTGTCGGGTCCAGCCTGAACTGATTGATCGACGAGCTCGAACTTGTAGTCCTTAACGTCGGCGAAAGCGGTTGTAGTCATCCCGCCGATAGCGGCAACGAGTAGCGGCGCACGCAGCGCGCGCGCGAGTTTGAAAGTCTTCATGTAACGAATCCTCGATTGATCTCGATCCGCTGAAAAGCGGCATGCATCATCCGCAGGCCTAAAGCGCACGGATGCGAATGGCGCTTTACGCGCCCGTCAGATCAGATTTCGAGGAGGATGTTCGGGTGGTGGACGGACGACGCCGTCGGCCGCGACATCGTCCCGAAGCGAATGAACCAGCCGAATCGCATGCCGTAACGGCATGGACGCTGCAATCGCGGGACCCGTCTGTGCCGTTTTGATTACGCATGTCGCGACCAGTGGGCAGTCCGGACAGGATTTGCTTTTCTGCTCCGACGGACAGCACGGCATGTCGTCGGACATTGCGGCCATATCGGACATCGCCAAGGTCATGTCGTTGGCAGCGGCAGGCGTCACGACGGGAGACAGCGCTAATCCTACGGTCAAAAAGACCGCAAGAATAAAAGCGATGAGCCGGCGTGTACGCATCGCCTAACATCTCACATCAGGTGCATAAATAAAAGGGTGGCCAGTTCGGCTTTTATCAAGTTTACGAGATTAGCCATTTGCTCATGCAGGACTTTTCAGAGCATTGCTAACCCTGGTTTGGGTCCGAAAGCAGTTTCAGGGCATCAGCAGGGATGCCGGCATTCGACATCCTCAAGTAACTTCGGGAGCATTTGGCAATAAATTGAAACTATGCGGCTTCGCTCCGATGATCGTTTGAATGAGCTTCTTCGTATCCGGGTTCAGATTTTATTAAATTATGGACTTCGGAAAGTGGCATCGGCTTCCCAAACAAAAAGCCCTGCACACTCAAACATCGTTCATCGCGCAAGAATTCTAACTCTTCTTCAGTCTCAACGCCTTCCGCTAATACTGGGATATTCAAGCTACGCCCGAGTAGTAAGGTCGACTTTACAATGGCAGCGGAGTGGACGTTGTGGCTCAAGCCTTGTATAAAGCTGCGATCAACTTTGATCTTGTCGAACGGAAAGTTTTTTAGAGTCGACAATGAAGAATACCCGGTTCCAAAATCGTCCATCGCGATGGACACGCCGAGAGCTTTGAGGGCAAGCACGATTTGTAGGGCATGCTGCTGGTCGGCGATGATGCCGCTTTCTGTTAGTTCGATTTCGAGACGATTGGCCGGTAGTCCGGTATCCCGTAAAATATCAGCGATCCGCTTCGGCAAATCGCCCTGCGCCAATTGCATCGGCGCCACGTTGACAGCCACTTTGTAGGGCGCGGTCCAAAGAGCAGCGTTCGAACAGGCAGTTCGTAACACCCAGTCGCCAATTTCGACAATCAATCCGGTCTCTTCCGCGATGGGTATGAACTCCATAGGGGAAACCCGTCCTTTCGTCGGGTGGTTCCAACGCAGGAGAGCTTCAAATCCGACGATGGCCCTGCTGCGGGTATCGTTCTGGACCTGGTAGTAAATTTCGAACTCGTCCTCTGCGATGGCGCGTCTCAGATCGATCGCCAGCGCTGCGCGCGACCGGCTGGCTTCGTCCATGCTCGTCTCGTAGGTGCAGATCTTGCTCTGTCCGAGCTCTTTCGCACGGTACATCGCGAGATCGGCACGGGAGGACAAGACATCAGCGGTGTCGCCGTGCTCCGGATAAAGAGCGATCCCGATACTGCAACCAACGGACAGCTTCGAGTTTTCCCAGATTACCGGCTCGATAATAAGCTCGCGAAGCCGCTGGCTAAATTTCAGTGCCTCGTTCCGCGCGAAGATATCGCTCTTGACGGCAATGAACTCGTCACCGCCGACGCGGGCTATCAACTCGTGATCACCCAGTTCTCCGCTGATACGTCTTGCGATGGCTGCCAATAGTGCGTCGCCAGCGGCATGACCATGGACGTCATTCACATCTTTGAAGCGGTCGAGATCGATCATGATGACAGCAACGCGTGCGGTATCCTCGGCATCCGCGAGCGTCTGGTTCAACTTCTGCGAGAGCCTGTTGCGGTTGGGAAGACCGGTCAGTGGATCATGGAGGGCGAGATGCTCATAGGTCTCGGAAGCCTCCCGCGCTCCTTGGAGATCAATCATATAGGCGGACCCGGCCATGCACATGATGGTCGCGATGGCGACGACTAGGCAGCCCACCATCAGGCTGTCGGACATTGCCTGGACCGGAATCGTCATGTCACTTACTGGAACGACCGTCATCGCAGCCATGGCCGTGAAATGCGTCGTGACGATTGCAAGGGCCATCGCGAGCGATCCGCCATACTTGCAGAAGCGCGTGACCGGCCGGGCAATCCGGTTGGTCGCCAACGCTCCAAAACATACGCTGAAAGCGACCGACAATGCGACAAGCGGCCAGTCCCAGAGAATCGTCGCTGAAAGCTGAACGGCGGCAATTCCGCAGTAGTGCATTGCAACGATGCCCAGACCGAATACAACGCCGCCTACTTCGACAAGTGGACCGAGCTTGGTGCGCGTCGTTAGCGCAAATCCGACGAGGGCCATGCCGATGATGAGCCCCAAAGACGTCACCGTCAGGCCGAGATCGAAAGCCCGATCCATCGGAATTTCATATCCGAGCATCGCGGTAAAATGGACGGTCCAGATTGTGCCGGCTGCAACGAGACTTGCGAGAAACAGCCAGTTAAGGCGACGCAGGCCTTTGTTGCGGCGGACGCGCGCCAACAGACGCATCGAAAGGATTGAGCCCAACCCGCAAATCAGTA
>JANMAN010000795.1:0-4593 GCA_031359885.1 Tardiphaga sp.
GAATTAGAGCAACGTCATTCCGGGGCGCTCGGAAGCGACACGAGCGGTGCTCTGCGCCGATCGTGAGCGGACGAGCGAGCCCGGAATCCATAACCACGACAGGGAGTATGGATTCCGGGCCTGAACCACGCGTCGGCTAAGCCGCCGTGTGGTTCATCCCGGAATGACAGAGCCCCACCTCAACCCCTCTCGCAAGTGGGTAGGGAAGCTGGCAGCATGTGGAGCGCCACCGCCTACGACTTCGCCTTCCCGTTTTAGTATGGTTCACTCATCACTGAAGGCCCCCTCAAACGGGCCGCGGAAGGGGGAGACGATGACCATGCAGTCGGGGCGTGTCGTATTTGGTGCGATGGACGAGGTGGTCTTCGGCAAGCCTGCCGCCGAAGCGATCGTCGAACAAATGGATCGTCTGTCCGCGCAGCGCGCCTTCCTGATGGTCAGCCGGACGCTCAATCAAACCACCGACGAGATCGAGAAAATCGAACATCTGCTCGGCTCGCGCTGTGCCGCCGTGTTCGACGGCATGCCGCCGCATACGCCGCGCGAAGCGGTGATCGCAGCCACCGATCAGGCGCGCGGCGTCGATGCCGATCTGATCGTCACGGTCGGCGGCGGCTCGATCACCGACGGCGCGAAGGCCGTCCAGATCTGTCTTGCCAATGACGTTCGCGACGTCGCGGATATCGATCATGTGCGCGGCGTGAAAGGCGTGGTGCCGCCGATCAACGCGCCTGTGGTGCGCCAGATCAGCGTGCCGACCACGATCGCCGGCGGCGAATTCAGCGCGCTGGCGGGCGTCACCAACACGGCGACCGGCGTCAAGGAAATGCTGGCGCACCGGCTGGTGATGCCGCGCGCGGCGATCCTCGATCCGGCGATCACCGTGCATACGCCGGAATGGCTGTGGCTCTCGACCGGCATCCGCGCCGTCGATCATTGCGTCGAGGGGCTCTGTTCGCGCGAGGCGCATCCTTACGCCGATGCGCAGGCGATGAAGGGTCTCGCGATGCTGGCGCAGGCCTTGCCGCGCGTGAAAGTCGATCCGCACGATTTGCAAGCGCGGCTGGATTGCCAGATCGGGACGTGGCTTTCGATGGGGCCGCTGTCGTCGGGTGTGCCGATGGGGGCCAGCCACGGCATTGGCTATGTGCTCGGGGCGGCCTTCGGCGTGCCGCACGGGCATACGTCGTGCGTCATGCTGCCGGCCGTGATGCGCTGGAACAGGAGCGAAAACGCCGATCGGCAGGCGTTGGTCTGCGATGCGATGGGTCATCCCGGAGGCGATGCATCGGAGATATTGGACGCGTTCCTGCGCGGGCTCGGGATGCCACGCAGCCTGCAAGAGGTCGGCATCAAGCCGGACGATTTCGACCGCATCGCGGATCAGGCGATGGGCACGCCCTGGGTGCCGCGCAACCCGCGGCACATCGTCGGGCCGACGCAGATCCGCGAAATTCTGGAGTTGGCGGCGTAAGCTACCGGTTGATGACCTGACGCACGGGCGTGGCAGAGGGTGCCGGGGCGGCAGTGCCGCCCGCATCGGAGACGCGGCTGTTGCGCGTCGTCATCATCGCATCGATGCGGTCGCGTTCTTTCTCGAAACCTGCGGTCATCGGGCCTTCGAGCGAGCGGCCGCGCGGCAGTTTTACGCGCATCGGATCGACGAAACGGCCGTTCACGAGGATTTCGTAGTGCACATGCGCGCCGGTGGACATGCCGGTCGAGCCGACGAAGCCGATTACCTGGCCCTGACGGACGCGCTTGCCGGGCTCCATGCCCTTGGCGAAGGCCGACATATGGCCGTAGGCCGTCTCATAGCCGTTGTTGTGCTTGATGCGGATGAATTTGCCGTAGCCGCCTTCCCAGCCAGCGCGCTCGATCACGCCGTTGCCTGACGCGAAAATCGGCGTGCCGTAAGGCGACGCCCAATCGACGCCGGTATGCATCTTGACGTAGCCGAGAATGGGATGGCGACGGCCGCCGAATCCGGAGCGCATAATCGCATTGTTGACGGGCTTGCGGACCAGGAACTTCTTCGCGCTCTTGCCGGTCTCGTCGTAGTAGTCGACGACCGAATCGTCCGGGGTCTGGAAGCGATAATACTTCTTGGTTTCGCCGCCGACCGTCAGCGAAGCGTAGAGAACGTCGGTCTTTTCGGTGATGATCGCGCCGTCGTCCTCGCCGGCGAAGAACACATCGAACGAGTCGCCGGGCTGTACTTTGCGCTGGAAATCCACGTCGTAGGAGTAGATGCGGATCATGTCCTCGATGACGGTGGCGGGCACCTTGTTGCGCATCGCCGTCTCGTAAATGCTCTGATAGAGCCGCACGCCGGTGCCGTCATCATCATCGTCATCGTCGGCGCTGGTATCGGCGGTTTCCGCCACGGTGTTGAGGCTTTGCACGTCGACTGCGACGTAGCGACCGAGGTCCGACAACGCCGCAACGGCTTCGATGGTCGATTCATTGGCAACGATCACGCGGTAGGGCTGAAGCCGTTTGCCCGGTCCCGCCGGCGCCATCAAAATCCGAAGCTTCTGGCCTTCCTTCAGTCCGCCGTCGCGGCCGCGTGGGCCAAGCATCGCTGCGATCGCTTTGGTTTCTTCGGCGGTCGCGCCCTGACCGAGCATGATCGACGTGACCGTATCCGTTTTCTTGACGACGACGATGCGCTCGCCGTTCGGGTTGCCGCCGGTGACCTGGTCTTTGGTCTTCGGCAGCAACGTGACGTTTTCAGGAACGACGCGGGTTTCGAAACCGGCATAGGGATCGGTTACCCCGCCCTCGGTGGCGTAAGCCATCTTGAGATCGGGCTGCGCCCCGACATCGGTCCCGGCACTCGCGACGGTGTAGCGGACGCCGCTGCCGCCGCGCCAGCTCGACGCATCGCGCACACGCATCAGCACGTCTTCGATCGCGACGCTGGCCGCGACTTTGGCCCGCGGCAGCACGGTGCCGAGATCGCGCGTGACGAACGACACCTCGGCATCGGGCTCGATCGCTTCGGGGTTTTGCGCGTCCTCGATGGTCGTCATTGCGGTCGGGGTGCCGACATCGGTCAACATCCGCTGCGCATTGAAGGCGGGGATTTTCGCGGTGAGATCGCTGGTCGACATCGACAGATTGCCGGCGATGCGGATGAACGGCCGCACGCGCATAACGTCGCGATTGCCGACGCGCGTCACCGTCGAAACCCGCACGACCTGACGCGCGGCATTGGATTCATTGGGTGGCGGCAGCCGATCGCTCTTATGCAAGCTGGCCTGTTTGTCGCTCGCGCCGAACGCGCCGCGCAACGCGCCTTCGACGCGTTCGGGCAGCTTCGCAAAGGTCATCTCGCCGTCGAGCGACGTGAAAACGGCGCCGCCGATTAAGGCTGCGCCGCAGAGGCCTGTCAGAATCGTGCCGCTGAACCACTGCACGGAGACGCGACGGCGATCGATGACGGCGGCCTCGGAGCCATCGACGGATAGCGGCGGTTCATGGCCGAGGTCGATGACCCCGGTTGCACGATCGTAGCTGCCCATACGTGACGCCCGGTGGTTCAAACCACACTCCCCGCGCAATCCATCCGTCACCGTTCGATCCGTTATGCGATCGCGCACTCGTTGCCGAGGCTTGCGTCGCCGTTCCACTGGGCATCCAACGGCCGCGTTGCGCGACTGTCAGCGTCTTATCGTGTTGATCAATGATCGTCTGATTTGCATGCGCCAAAGTGCTGGCGGATGAAGCAAACGTCAATGCGCGTTTAATGTTGGTGCGGATGCCTCGATCGTTGCGGTCATCGCAGCGGCCTAGATTGACTGCTGTTCGGCCCCGGTCCCGCAACATGCAATCGCACATCGCAGGTCAAAGCCGTTTCATTTGCCAGATCGTCGTAGGATTGTGGCTCAAGTGCGGCACGTCTCGGCAGCGATTTTTGTGCGTCACGATCCATTTGTGATGCAGTGCAAACTATTTTGGAACGCAGAAACGCCCATGGCATTGGGCTTTCTCAACACCCGGCGATTCGTTTCGCGTTGCGTGACGATTTTTTGAAAAAACATCGTTGACAGGCAGCGAGGGTGGGGCCTATACAACGGCCACTGAGCGCGGCGGCGCCGGGGCCCACGGCCCAGGCGCACTTCCGTGCCTCTCAAGCTCCTTACTCCGATGGGTGCTCAACAGCCGGTAGGTTACCGGTTGTGAATTGTCGTCGGATGCGTAGGTTGAGAGACTTCAATTGAAGCCTCGGTGAGAATATCCTTCCTACGGGAAGTTGGAGCCTTTGGGTTCCGGGCTGTTTGACAAGTATAGATGAAGAAAGAGAAACGTGGACGGCGGAGTCCTTGCGGGTCTCGATCGCGAAAGAACTTCGGTTCTTGAAGAGGTTGAGGCCGGACGAAAGACTTCGGCGGTACACGTTTTGAAAAGGTTACACCATCGTTGCCAGCGATGTGAATCGTAGGCAGCATTTCGGTTTCGGCCGATAAAGTATGGTGGGACCTCGTCAATAACGTTGTGATCAGCCGGTTTAAAGTTTCAAGTCCAACTTGAGAGTTTGATCCTGGCTCAGAGCGAACGCTGGCGGCAGGCTTAACACATGCAAGTCGA
>JANMAN010000015.1:0-1770 GCA_031359885.1 Tardiphaga sp.
CAACTCGTCGACCTTCTTGAGGAAGGCCGGGTTGAAAGCGAGATCGGGGATGATCTCCTGGGCGACTTCCTTGCGCGGCTCTTCGAAATTGACGAACACGTTGAGCTGATCCTGAAGGATGCGCGCGGCATAGGCCACGGCATCGTCAGGCGACAACGCGCCATTGGTTTCGATCGTCATGGTCAGCTTGTCGTAATCGAGCACCTGACCTTCGCGGGTGTTCTCGACATTGTAGGACACCTTGCGAACCGGCGAATACAGGCTGTCCACCGGGATCAAGCCGATCGGCGCATCTTCCGGCCGGTTGAATTCGGCCGCGACATAGCCCTTGCCGGCGGCGACGGTGAACTCCATGCGGATTTCAGCGCCTTCGTCGAGCGTGCAGATCTGCAGGTCCGGATTGAGGACGACAACGTCCCCGACAGTCTGAATGTCGCCGGCCGTGACGGCGCCAGGTCCCTGCTTCTTCACGACCATGCGCTTCGGGCCTTCGCCCTGCATCTTGATCGAGATGTCCTTCACGTTCAGCACGATGTCGGTGACGTCTTCACGCACGCCCGAAATCGAGGAGAACTCGTGGAGCACGCCGTCGATCTGGACCGACTGCACGGCCGCACCCTGAAGCGACGACAGCAAAACACGACGCAGCGCGTTGCCGAGCGTCTGGCCGAAGCCGCGCTCGAGCGGTTCGGCGACCAACGTCGCGAAACGCGTGCCGTCCGTACCGGCGGTCACCTGGAGCTTGTTCGGCCGGATCAATTCCTGCCAATTCTTTTGGATTGTTACCGTATCACCCATATCGCATCACCCTTGCCAATCAAGACTTGCCGTCTAGATCACCGGCTTTGGCGCGCGCGGATCATCCCGCGCCGCGTATCATTTGAAACCTCACAGGCAGCAATTCCGCCCGTCGATAGATCAGACCCGGCGGCGCTTGCGCGGGCGGCAGCCATTGTGCGGGATCGTCGTCACGTCACGGATCGACGTGACCGTGAAGCCCGCCGCCTGCAATGCGCGCAGCGCCGATTCACGACCCGAACCCGGACCCGCGACCTCGACTTCGAGCGTGCGCATGCCGTGCTCTTGCGCCTTCTTCGACACGTCTTCCGCAGCAACCTGCGCGGCGTAAGGGGTCGATTTGCGCGAACCCTTGAAGCCCATCGTGCCGGCCGACGACCAGGCGATCGTGTTGCCCTGCGCGTCGGTGATGGTGATGGTCGTGTTGTTGAACGAGGAGTTCACATGCGCGATGCCGGAGGCGATGTTCTTACGCTCGCGGCGACGAATGCGGGTGGCTTCCTTGGCCATGGTCTACCTTTCCAGATGATCTCAAACGCCGCCGTCGTGCCAGCGGCTACACCGAAAGGCGAATAGCGAATGGAGGTCCATTCGCTATTCGCCGCTTCAAATTTGCAAAACTTACTTCTTCTTGCCGGCGATCGACTTGGCCGGGCCCTTGCGCGTGCGCGCATTGGTGTGGGTCCGCTGACCGCGCACCGGAAGACCGCGACGATGACGCAGGCCGCGATAGCAGCCGAGGTCCATCAGACGCTTGATGTTCATGCCGGTCTCGCGGCGAAGATCGCCCTCGACCAGATAATCGCGATCGATGACTTCGCGGATCTGGAGGACTTCCTGATCGCTCAGCTGATTGACGCGGCGATCGTCGGGAATCTTGACCTTCTCGAGGATCTCGGCGGCATTCTTCTGGCCGATGCCATGAATGTACTGAAGCGCAATCAGAGCGCGCTTGTTGGTCGGGATGTTCAC
>JANMAN010000064.1:0-3297 GCA_031359885.1 Tardiphaga sp.
CCGACTTCGCTGCGCTCCGCCCGTCGACCTCTCCCCGCAAGCGGGGAGAGGTAAGGCCCGGCGGGCTGCGCGTCACTGCTCGGCTTCAGCCGAATAACCCAAGCACCGCTTTCGAATCGCTGACCCAGCCGAAGATGCCGCCTTGCGCCTTGATCATCCGCAGCCCCGCCTCATGAAACTCGGGGAAATACGACGCGCAGCAATCCGACAGCACGATGCAGCGATAGCCGCGATCGTTGGCCTCGCGCACCGTGGTGTTGACGCAGACCTCCGTGGTGACGCCGCAGACCAGCAGATTGGCGACACCGTATTTCATCAGGATGTCCTCGAGCTCGGTCGCGTAGAACGCGCCTTTGCCCGGCTTGTCGATGACGATTTCGTCGTCGATCGGATACAGCGCGTCGATGATGTCATGCCCGGCTTCGCCGCGAACGAGAATGCGCCCCATCGGCCCGGGATCGCCGATCCGCGCGTTGGGCGGTCCGCGCTCGATCTTGGCCGGCGGCGCGTCGGACAAATCGGGCAGGTGGCCCTCGCGGGTGTGGATGATGACGAGACCCGCCGCGCGCGCAGCTTTCAGCACGGCCTGACAGGGCGCGACTGCGCGGGCGAGATGCGAAACGTCGTTGCCGAGGCTTTCGCCGAAGCCGCCGGGCTCCAGAAAATCGCGCTGCATGTCGATGATGACGAGCGCGGTCTCGGCGAGGTCGATCGCGATCGGCGCGGGTTCGGCGTGAAGCGTCGTGACAGCCATCAATGCCCCGCCATGTGCCGGCCGATATCGGTCAAGTCAGCCTCGCTCGGCCGTGCCTCGTAGACGAATTCGCCGTGGAACATGACGACGAGGCGATCCGACAATTCGAGCAACTCGTCGAGGTCTTCGCTGACCAGCAAGACAGCCGCGCCGCGATTGCGCGCGGCCATGATCTCAGCGTGGATTTGCGCGACCGCCGCGAAGTCCAAACCGAAGCAGGGATTGGCAGCGATCAATACCTCGACGTCGCCGCCGAGTTCGCGCGCCAGCACCGCGCGCTGCACGTTGCCGCCGGAGAGCGAGGCGATCGGCGTATCCGGCGTGCGGGTCTTGATCTTGTACCGCGCGATCTTTTGCTGCGCGTCGGTGCGTTACGCGCCGCGATTGAGCCACCAGCCGCCGGTCGCGAACGGCGCACGATCGAATTCGCGAAAGGCGATGTTGTCCGCGACGCTCATGCCGCCGACGCAGGCGTTCTTCAGCGGCTCCTCGGGCAGCAGCGACATCTTGTTGTCGCGCATCTGCTCGCGCGTCGCCTGATACGGATTGCCGGCGACCGTGATCTCGCCGCTGTCGGCGTCGCGTTGGCCGGACAACACTTCGACGAGTTGCCGCTGGCCGTTGCCGGAAACGCCGGCGATGCCGACGATCTCGCCGGCGCGCACGCTGAGCGAGACGTTATGAACCGCCATCGCACCCGCATCGTCGCTGGCGCTAAGGCCGCTGATGGCGAGCTTCACCGCGCCGACATCGCCGCAGCGCGCGGGCTGCACCGTCAGCGCTTCCGCGCCGATCATCGTGCGCGCCATGTCGTCGGGCGTGAGATCCGCGACGCGGCCGTGGCCGGCGAGCTTGCCGCGCCGCAGGATCGTCACGTCGTCGGCGAACGCCATCACCTCGCGGAATTTATGGGTGATCATCAATATGGTCAGGCCGTCATTGACGACCATGTTGCGCAGCATGCCGAGCACTTCGTCCGCCTCGTTCGGCGTCAGCACCGATGTCGGCTCGTCGAGGATCAAGAATTTGCGCCGGAGATATAGCTGTTTGAGGATTTCGCATTTTTGCCGCTCGCCGGCCGAGAGATCCGACACCCGCGCATCGAGCGGCACCTTGAAGGGCATCTTGGATAGAAAGTCCGCGAGCTGTTTCTTCTCGGCCGACCAATTGACGATCGCCTTCACGTCGTCGCGCGCCAGCACCAGATTTTCCGCCACCGTCATCGCAGGCACCAGCGTGAAGTGCTGATAGACCATGCCGAGGCCGAGCGCGTGCGCCTGCTTCGGATTCGCGATGGCCTGTTCGCGACCGCCAACGAGAATGTCGCCTTCGGTCGGCCGGTAATACCCCATGATGCATTTGACGAGCGTGCTCTTGCCCGCGCCGTTCTCGCCGAGCAGCGCATGAAACGAACCGGGCCGCACATTCATGCTGACATTGTCGAGCGCTGCGAAATCGCCGAAGCGCATCGTCATCTTCAGCGCGTCGACGCCGACCGGGCCGTCGGGGACGAGCGGTTCGCCGATAATCATGAGATCACCTCGATCAGCGCTTGCGATGTCGCGACCGCGCCGAACACGCCGCCCTGCATCTTGACCATTTTCAATGCGTGGTCGTGATTGCTTTTGTCGGTCGCCGCACAACAGTCTTCGACCAGCACGCATTCGAAGCCGCGATCATTGGCTTCGCGCATTGGGGTGTGGACGCAGACGTCGGTGGTGATGCCGGTCAGCACGAGGTTGACGATGCCGCGCAGCCTGAGCATCAGTTCGAGGTCGGTCGCGCAGAACGAACCTTTGCCGGGTTTGTCGATGATCGGCTCGCCGGGCAAAGGCGCCAACTCGTCGATGATCTCCCAGCCGGGCTCGCCGCGCACGAGGATGCGGCCGCAGGGGCCGTCGTCGCCGATGCCTGCGCCCATCTGGCGCGAGCGCCATCGCTTGTTGGCGGGCAGGTCGGTCAAATCGGGGCGATGGCCCTCGCGGGTGTGGATGATATGGAAGCCGCGCGCGCGCATCGCCGCGAGCAGCGTCTTGATCGGTTCGATCGGCGCGCGCGTCAGCGACAGATCGTAGCCCATTTTGTCGACGTAGCCGCCGACCCCGCAGAAATCCGTCTGCATGTCGATGATGATGAGCGCGGTGTTCTCGGGGCGCAGATCGCCATCATACGGCCACAAATAGGGCTCGGAGACGATAAAACGCTGTTTGTCGTTTTGAATCATGGGCTTACCGCGTAATCGACAGTTCGGCGGGCGCGCCGGTCAAAGTGCGCTTCGGCGAGCAGGTTACGATCATGATCGCGAGCGTCAGGATGTAGGGCGCGGCGTTGAACAGATGGTAGCCGGAGGTGACGCCGACCGACTGCAGCGCCGGTCCGAGCGCCGCCGCGCCGCCGAACGCAAGCGATGCCCACAGGCACAACATCGGGTCCCAGCGTGCAAAGATCACCAGCGCCACGGCGGTGATGCCTTGCCCGCTCGACAGACCCTCGTTCCAGCTACCGGGATAGAACAGCGACAGGAACGAGCCGCCGACGCCGGC
>JANMAN010000574.1:0-5671 GCA_031359885.1 Tardiphaga sp.
AGCCCATGGTCTATGGGCATACGACTGGGCTGTCGCCGATCGCGGTGATCGTGTCGGCGACATTCTGGACGGCGCTCTGGGGTCCGATCGGGTTGATCCTCGCAACACCGTTGACCGTATGTTTGGTCGTGCTCGGACGTCACGTCGAGCAATTGGAGTTTCTCGACGTGATGTTTGGCGATCGGCCAGCTCTTACGCCACCAGAAATTTTTTATCAGCGAATGCTTGCGAACGATCCATCTGAGGCAGCCGAAAAGGCTGAAGAGGTCCTCAAGGAGCGCTCCCTCTTGAGCTATTTCGATGAGATCGCGATCAAAGGGTTACAGTTGGCGCAGACGGACCTCGACCGAAGCGCGCTGAGCCAGGAGCGCATGTCGGCCATCCGTGACACCGTATCGGAGCTCACGACGGACATTTCGGAAAAGGACGATCGGCCAGCTCCGCCAGATGGCGTGACGTCGGATCCTGAAGGATCGTCGGCGGTCGAAAGCGTCGCAGAGGTCAACGACCAGCATAAGCTTCCGGAGTTGCAGACCAGCGATCTGAAGCCAGACTGGCAGGGTGAAGCCCCGATGTTATGCATCGCAGGTCAAAGCGCGCTCGATGAAGCGGCGGCTATCATCTTGGCGAAGTTGTCCGCTTTGCATGGTCTTCCCGCCCGTGTCGAAGGACCCGACGCACTTTCCACGAGCAACGTGTTCCGGCTTCCCAGCAATGGCGTCCGGATGGTCTGCTTGGTCTACATGGATGTGAGCGCAACCGCCCACATGCGCTACGCCGTCCGTCGTGTGCGGCGTAAAATACCGGATGCGTTGATCCTGCTGTGTTGTCTCGCGGACGGCTTGACCACAGAAAGCCTCAGCAAAATACGCAACGATGCAAAGGCCGATCTCAGCGCCAGTCATCTTGGCGACATCCTCGACCTCTGCATCACTGCAGCTCGTCTAAGCGACATCACAGACGAGTCTCAAAACGTGGATGAACCGGAAAACATTCGGGCCGTTAAAAGTTGACTTGAAAGACATTTTCATCGTGTTGGTCGATGAATGATCCGACGCCTTCACTCTGAGTGTCGAGACATGATGCTGATCGTCGCTCGACGCTGAGGCCTATCCGATCACAGGTCATTCATCTCGAATTTATCGTTTAACCTCGACGTACCAGCCCGGCGCGTTCGATGCGACGATCTCTCGACCGTTCCAGTCGCCTCGTTCTCGCGGCCCGGCAGTGTCCTTTGTACGTAACCCACCGGTCATTGCGAGCTTGTTCCAAGATCGCGAAATAATAAAAGACTCGCGTTCATTTGTTCGAGACGTGACAAGCAATCGTCACCGCACGGTTCTTGGCTCTCATCGGTGATTTGATCGCTTAGCAACGCTCACGCCCATCCCCTCTTTGCGAATGGTAGGAGCCAGCTATGACGCAGCAGAAAAACCGATCGCCTTCAACGCTGGAAGACCGTTGCGTGGCTCTGGCCGCAGCCAAGCTCGATGGCGCATCTCGATTACCGCCCGGACCGGAGCGGGACGCGCTGGAGCGCGAAGCGCGTCAACTCAAGACCGTATCCCAAATGCAAGATTGGCTGTCCTCGCCCGGATTGCAGCCGCCAAAATGATGCGAACCTATCTCACGCGCAAAGAACATGAAGCTGCCGGTGATTACAGCGAACCTGTGACAATCCGCGGCAAGCGGTATCGGGTCGTGACGCCGCCCGTGTTTGAAGAGATGCGCGATACGGCCGTCGTGCATGCGGTCCTGATCGACGACGATGGACCACAGCAACCATCAAGCAGATCACTGCGCGATGCGTAGTTTTGACATCGATCCTCCGATCTCGTCGAATGTCGACATGATCTGTGAGGCCGATGTCAGCATGTAGAACTTGTCTGGACTGGTTGCGCAATACTGGAGGATGGACGACGTCGGGTCGCCGTCGGTATTGACTTGGATCGTGTAGACAGTGATCCCGCCGGCCTTGATGTTATCGCAAAGCAACCTTTGCCTGTCGTCGACATATGTCGAGTGACTGGAGCCATTGCCGGCCTTTTTGTTTTTCGTATTCAGGCCATCGCTCAAGACGATCATGTATTTCTTGTATTCGAATTCGCCGCTCTCCGGCGGCGCATTCAGCGGCAAGGTTGGCATCAAGGACAACCAAGCCCATGCCATGCCGACTGGTTGGTTCGTGGCACCGACAGGCTTCATCTCATCGACGCGCGACTTGAGCGTTGCCCAATCGTAGGTCAGCGGCACGATCGGCACGGCGCAGTCGATCTGTTCCGGCTGGAACAGCGTCGCAGCGTTCGAGATGATTGGCGGCGTGTTCTTCACATCGTATTCTTCGTCACGATCGGTAATGCAGCCGGTCCAGGTCGAAATCTTATCGGGAGTCCACTTGCCACCCTTGCTGCCGCATTTCGTTCTGCTCTTATCGCCACCATTGATAGAACAATCGCCGTTGAGTTCCGACCAGTCGTTCCAGTCGAGCCATGGCTGCGAATAGTATGCAGTGCCGATGTTGATATGGGATGAGAACGGAATGAGCGAGATATAGACGTCTTCCTGCGACTTGGCATTTGCAGAGAGTTGGTCGATCAGCTTCTTGGATGCCGTCTGCATCGCAGCAATCTTGCCGTCGTCCTTCATCGATCCGGTCGTATCCATCGCAAGTGCAACACGCAGTCTGGTGTTGCCCCACGCAATCACGTTTTTCGCACCCAAATCCAACGAAGGCACCCCCATGACCCGCATGAACTCGGTCGGAAGACTCCCTGTCGCCGTGGCTTCGATTTTCGAACCGGAACTCGGATTGTTCGTGTACTTCGCCACGACGGTCATATTTTTGAGTTCGGGTCTGTTGGAAACGGCGGCGAAATAGGATTGCAATTTCGAATTGATCTGCGCTTGCGAAAGGCCGGTGGCTTCTTTCGCGACCATCAAGGACGCCGAGTCCAACGCAGTCTGCATCGCGCTCTTGAGAGTCGATGCTCTGGTGTAGTCGACAGCGGCGCCGACAAACGTGAGGATCGGCAACAAGGCCAGGCTGAACAAGACGGCAATGTTGCCGTCCGTATTCTTGAAAAAGTTCGGGCGCATGTTCGGCCTTACGACATTGAAGTATGACCCAACTTATTTGTCGTATTCGGAAACGCCGTTCTGTTCGATAGGCGACATTGTGTCGGTTTAGAGATAAACCTAGTTAAAACCTTATGAAATTCCTTTCAGCTCATCAAAGCGGAACAAATCAATAGCTATTGTTCCACAAAAAGCCCTTACAGTAATTCTTAACAAAAGCTGCTTAGGCTAAGCAGATGGACGACTCGGTCAGAATAAAATGCTTCCGCTGTAAAGGGCTCTTTCGGTTGCGTGCCCGCAAGCTCACAAGCGGATATTCTTGCCAATGTCCGAGCTGCGAAGCAGTCCTGTTTTTCGACGATGCATCTCCGAAACAGGAGATCAAAGACGCAATGAAAGCGGCTCAATCGATGAGACGCGCGTTGCGCGAAGAGGCTGACGCGTTGATCGTTGCTCGAAAGCCATTCGTATTCAGCAGGTCATCGTAGCTGCTGACGTTTTGATGGGAGCGCGTTGTGATCCTGAGAAGCAAGGATATCGAACAAGCCTACGCTGTTCGTCTGATGCAGCATTTGGTCGTTCCGACGTTTGTTCTGAATCCCAAACGCGAGGTCGTCATCTGGAACCGGGCCTGCGAGCGTCTTACGGGCGTCGCCGCTCAAGATGTGATCGGCACCAGCGAGCACTGGCGCGCGTTCTACGGAACGCCTCGTTATTGTCTTGCCGATCTGCTGGCGCTTGGGCGACCCGATGAACTGGCCAGTCATTATCCTGAACACACCGTGTCCGAAGGCGGCTCGGGTTTTAGTGCGGAAAACTGGTGCGTCATGCCGCAGTTGGGCAATCAGCTTTATCTGGCGATCGACGCAGGTCCGATTCACGACGAAGACGGCGAGTTGATCGCGGTGGTCGAAACGTTGCGTGACATGACGGATCACAAACGTGCCGAAGCTGCGCTGAAAAGCCTCGCGGCAAGTGACGGGTTGACGGGCTTAGCAAATCGGCGATCATTCGATCAGACCCTCGCCTCGGAGTGGTTGCGCAGTTTACGAAGCGGAAAACCGCTGTCGCTGATATTGGCCGATATCGATCATTTCAAATCGTACAACGACCATCACGGCCATCAACGAGGCGACGATTGCCTGCGGTCTGTTGCAACGGTCATCGGCGGATGCGCGCACCGTCCTGCCGATTTGGCGTGCCGGTACGGTGGCGAGGAATTTGCGATCATTTTGCCGGAGACTGATTTGAGAGGAGCGCGCTTTGTTGCCAACCGCTTACGCCACAACTTGGCGGCTCTCAAACTCGCCCATGGCGCTTCGTCTACTGACAGTGACGTCACGGTAAGCATCGGTATCGCGACACAAGTCCCGGTTGATGCGAACGGCTTTGCCGATGTGTTGAAACAGGCCGATAGCGCGCTGTACAGCGCGAAGCGTTCCGGTCGCAATCGAATCGTCGTTTCCGATGAGTCGGCCAGTTTTTCAAAAGATAGGTTGGGTCGTGCAGGACCGATGCTGACGGTCGTGAGATAGATTTTTCATTTTGAGGTCAATCGAATTGTGGCTTCGTCAGCAGCGCGAAACAACACTGAACCGGCGTCAGACGCCGCGTGACCCGAGCGATCATATTTTCGGATCGCTCGCGCTAACAACTCTGTAAGTCTTCCACCGTACATTAGCCCTCGTGCTGGGGGGCATAACATGTCGTCAATCAATCATTTCGAAGCTGCCTGTCCCGATGCGATCATTATCGCTGACGATCGCGGATTCATTCGCCACTGGAATAGCGCCGCCGAAATCATGTTCGGTCTGCCGGTCGAGCAGGCGATCGGCGTCTCCTTGGACATCATCGTCCCCGAGCAAATGCGTGGTGCTCACTCGGACGGAATGCAGCGTCTGATTCACGGAGGCGTTCCGCGCGTCGTCGGCAGGGTGGTCGAGGTCACGGCACAAAAGGCCGATGGCGAATTATTCCCCGTGGAGATGTCGCTCTCGATGTGGAATGAAAACGGAAAGATGCGGTTCGGCGCGATGATCCGCGACGTCTCGAAGCGCCGCGCGAATGATGATCGACTTCATCATCTCGCCCATTACGATCCGCTGACCTTGCTTCCGAACCGAACGTCGTTCTTGGAGAAAACCGAAGCCGCGCTATCGCGGACTTTGCCCGCGACGATCATGCTGATCGACTTGGACCGTTTCAAAGAGGTCAACGATCAGCTTGGGCACGCGGCTGGCGACAGCGTCTTAGCGGAGGCAGCCCTTCGGATCAGGCGATGCGTGCCGATCGAGATCGCAACCGTTGCAAGATTGGGCGGTGACGAATTCGCCATTCTGCTCCATGACATCGGCGATCCCCTTCAAGCCGACAGCATTGCGAAGAGCGTCCGTAAAGAGTTGCGGAAGCCGTTTCAAGTCGACGATCAGTTGGTGTGGATCGGCTGCAGCACCGGCATCGCCTTCGCGCCAAATCACGGAACTGAAGCTGCCGCCCTCATGGGGAGTGCCGATCTGGCGCTCTATAAAGCGAAAGCCGAGGGCGGCGATCAGATTTGTGTGTTCGTTCCGAGTTTGAAAGCCGCAGCCAGTGCACG
>JANMAN010000106.1:0-1810 GCA_031359885.1 Tardiphaga sp.
AGCGACAGCGACGTCAGATCGGACATTTATTTATTAACCGGGCTGCAAAAGAAGGGAGACAGCGTCTTGTCGTTTTCGGGCGCGTTGCGGTTGGCGGCATTGGCCTTGTCGGCGGCTAGCATGGTGTCGAGCACGGCGTCGATCGCTTTAGCGGGGTCGGCGGATTTGCCCTGACGCTCCATCGCGTCGAGGTAATCCATATAGGCCTGATAGGCCTTCTCGTCGTCGCACAGCATGCACATGATATCAGCTCCGTCGCTTACTCGACGACTTTCGGCACCATGAAGAAGTGATCTTCGGTTGCCGGCGCATTGGCGACGACCTTGTCGGCGATCTCGCCGTCATCGACGACATCGGTCCGCTTCTTCATCACCATCGGCATCACCGAGGTCATCGGCTCGATGCCGTCGACATCCACTTCGGACAATTGCTCGACGAAAGCCAGCATGGCGTTGAGTTCGCCCTGCAGATGCGGAACCTCGTCGTCAGTGACCGCGATGCGCGCGAGATGCGCGATGCGGCGAACGGTGGTGGCATCGACGGACATAGCAGTGCTTTCGCGGAAATTCAGGCTGCCCTATAGCAGACGGAGCTTTCCGGGCGCAATTGGGCGCGGCGTTTCCTCGGCGCACGCCGTCATTCCGGGATTCTTCGTTGCCGGAACTTGCCGGCAACGAAGAAGACCCGGAATCTCATAAAGATGAACATGACGAAGATTCCGGGTTCGCGTGCGCGAAGTTGCGCTCGCGCCCCGGAATGACGGATTAGCTGCCCATCCCTCGCATCACAGCCAGCGCGTCCTTTGCGAGCTTCCGGGTCAGCTCCGCCGCCGGCATCTCGGTGCCGAGGCGGATCGCCTGCCCCGCCCACAGATTGGTGAAATCGGCCTTGCCCTGTTTTTCGGCGGCAGCCTTCAACGGCGCGAGCGCCGTCGCCGCATGCGGGAACGCCGGCGCATCGGAGGAGATCGGCCCGACCTCGCGCATCAGCCGGTTGGCGACGCCGCGCGCCGGCCGCCCGGTCATGACGTTGGTGACGACAGTGGAGTCATCGTCCGCCGCCGCGAGCGCGGCTTTGGCGACGGCACTGCCGGTGGCTTCCGGGCAACGCAAATACGCCGAGCCGATTTGCACGCCAGCGGCACCCAACGCGAACGCCGCCGCGATGCCCCGCCCATCGGCGATCCCGCCCGCCGCGATCACAGGCACTTTCACCGCGTCGACGATCTGCGGCACCAGCGCCATCGTGCCGGGCTGCGTCATGATGTTGTCGGTCATGAACATGCCGCGATGGCCGCCCGCATCCGCGCCTTGCGCAATGATGACATCGGCGCCGTTGCGTTCGAGCCAAACCGCCTCGCGCACGATCGTCGCTGACGCGAGCACGATGCAACCGGCGGCCTTGACGCGCGCCATGAGCGCTGCGTCAGGCAGGCCGAAATGAAAACTCACGACGGCAGGCTTCATCTCTTCGACGACACGGCACATCGCATCGTCGAACGGCGCGCGGTTGGCCGCATTGACCGGCGCGTCGGGATCAAGATCGTGCTCTTTATAATAAGCGCCGAGCCGGTCGCGCCAGCGCGCCTCGTCCGCCGCATTCGCATCGACCGGCGTATGGCAGAAGAAATTCAGGTTGATCGGCGCGGATACGCGCTGGCGGATGATGCCGACCTGTTCGCGCATCTTGTCGGCCCCGAGCATCGCACAGGGTAGAGACCCGAGCGCACCGGCCTCGCCGGCAGCGATCACTAACTCGGCGTCCATGACGCCGGCCATCGGCGCCTGTACGATCGGGTGCTCGATCTTGA
>JANMAN010000132.1:0-3922 GCA_031359885.1 Tardiphaga sp.
AAATCGCATTCGCAGGGCGAATATGTCTTCGACCGCGGCTGGGCCGATGCCTATGAGCGCGCCGGTGGCAATTACTATCCGAAGCTGCAAGCCTCCGTGCCGTTCACGCCCGCGACGGGCCCGCGTCTGCTGATCCGCGACGGCGGCGATCACGACCTCATCCGCACGGCGCTCGGTCGCGGCTTGGTCGGGCTTTGCAGCGCGACAGAAGCTTCGTCCGTGCATGTCACTTTCGCGCGCGAAGACGAATGGACGTATCTTGCCGCGCAGGGATTCCTGCAACGCACCGATCAGCAGTTTCATTGGCACAATCAGGGCTATAAAACCTTCGACGATTTTCTTGGCAGCTTGAATTCGCGGCATCGCAAGGCGATCAAGCGCGAGCGCCGCGACGCACTCGCGAACGGCATCACGATCCATGCGCTGACCGGCGACGCGATCACCGAGGATGCGTGGGATGCGTTCTTCGAATTCTACATGGAGACCGGCTCGCGCAAATGGGGGCGGCCCTATTTGACGCGCGATTTCTACTCGCTGATCGGCGAAAACATGAGCGACCACATCGCGCTCATCATGGCGAAGCGCGACGGCCGCTGGATTGCCGGAGCAATCAATTTCATCGGTTCGGACACGCTATTCGGCCGCCACTGGGGTGCGGTCGAGCATCATCCGTTTTTGCATTTCGAGGTCTGCTATTATCAAGCGATCGATTTCGCGATCTCGCGCGGGCTGAAAACCGTCGAAGCCGGCGCGCAGGGCGAGCACAAGATCGCGCGCGGGTATCTTCCGCAGACCACATACTCCGCGCATTACATCGCCGATCCCGGCTTGCGTCACGCGATCAAGGATTATCTCGCGCGCGAGCGGCAATACGTGGCCGAGGCGACGCGCGAATTGACCGAGGCCGGACCGTTTCGCAAAAGCGATCAGGACCAAAAAAATCCGGGAGACGACGATGACGGCCTATGATCCGAACAATCCGTTCGCAAAAATTCTGCGCGGCGAATTTCCGAGCTACAAGGTCTATGAGGACGATCACACGCTGGCGTTTCTCGACATCATGCCGCGCGCGCCTGGCCACACGCTCGTCATTCCGAAAGCTGCCGCGCGGAACATCCTCGATATCACGCAGGACGATTTCGGTCATGTCGCCCGCGCAGCGCACACCATCGCGCGTGCCGCGAAGCCTGCATTCGAGGCGGACGGCATTACGGTCCTTCAATTCAGCGAACCGGCCAGCGGACAGGAGGTCTATCACCTCCACATGCACGTGATCCCGCGCTTCGACGGCGTATCGCTGCTACCTTCGGCATCGAAGAAAGAAGACCCTGAGGTGCTTAAAGCCAACGCCGCGAAACTGATCGCGGCGTTGCAAGGTTTAGTTGGTAGGATGGGTTGAGCACTTGCGAAACCCATCGACAGCCGCATGATGGGTTTCGCAATCGGTGCGAAGAACGCACCGATGCTTAACCCATCCTACAATCTACCCGACCTCGAAATCGCCTTTCTGAGCCGGGGCCAGCGGCGTGAATTCGCAGCGGTCCGGTTTGATGTCGAGCAACGGCGTGCCGTCGAGGCAATCCAGCCCGCGCACCAGCACCATGTTGTTCTCGATGCCGACCAACGACGCCAGCGACGTGCCGAGCGGATTGGGCCGTACCGGCGAGCGCAACGAAAACGTGCCACGCGCCTGGCCGTCGTTCTTCGGGCTTTGCAACACCAAGTCGCGCCGCGACAGATGCAGCCAATAGATCACCTCGACGCTCGCATAGGTCTCCAGCCCGCGAAGCGCCACGACCCATGGCTCGAAGATCTCGATCCGGCAGATGGGTCCGTCGCGTCGCCCCTGTCGCGGCGTCTCCAGCCGCGACGTCCACGGCGTGTGAATCCGTCCGATGAACGTCAGCCCGGCATCGTCACCGGCCGGCAGCGCAACGGCGACTTCGCCGGCGCGGATGTCACTTTCGCGAACCATTGACGCGTCCTAATCCAGACTGATGTTCTGCGCCTTGATCACAGCGGTCCATCGCGCGCGATCGTCGTCGACGAACTGCTTGATCTCCGCCTCGCTCTTGGGACGCAACACCGGGAAACCGATCTTCTCCAACGACGCGCGGAACGCATCGTCGTTCAAGGCGCGGTCCATGCTCGCGCGGATCGTTTGTGCGATATCGTTCGGCAGCTTCGCCGACGACGCGAGCCCGAACCAAACGCCGACGCGATAATCGGGATAACCGCTCTCGGCAACCGTCGGCACATCCGGCAGATCGCGGCTGCGTTCGGCCGAGCTCACGCCGAGCGGCCGCAGCATCCCCGCACGCACCGGCGGCAAGGCCGTGCTGAGCGTATCGAACATCACCTGGATGTTGCCGGACAGCAGATCTTGCAACGCCGGACCCGCTCCCTTGTACGGCACATGAACCATGTCGACGCCGGCGATCTGCTTGAACATCTCGCCGGCGAGATGAACCGTGCCGCCCGTCCCGGCCGAGCCGAAATTCAATTTGCCCGGATTGGCTTTCGCATAGGCGACGAACTCCGCGACCGTCTTGGCGGGCACCGAGGGATGCACCTCCATCACGACCGGCAGATCGGTCACGACCGTCAGCACGCGCAAATCGCGCACCGGATCGTAGGACAGTTTTTTGTAGAGCAGCGGGTTCAGCACGATGATCGAAGCGGCCGTCACGAACAGCGTGTAGCCGTCCGGCTCGGCGCGCGACACCATCTCGGCGGCGATCGCGCCCTGTGCGCCCGGCTTGTTCTCGACGATGACGGTCTGCTTGAGATCGCGGCCGAGATGATCGGCGATCAGGCGGCCGAGCACATCGGTCGGCCCGCCCGCGGCATACGGCACAACAAGCTTGATCGGTCGCGTCGGATAGTCGGCCGCGCGCCCGACGCCCGACAGCGCGAAACTCAACGCGACGAAAAGTCCGATCGTTTTGACAAAACCTGCGCGCATCGTCGCCCCCTGCTTTTTTTGTTGTCGCAGCGTAGCGAACTATTCGACGGATGTCAGCCGAGCCACCAAGTGCCGCCGACCATCACGATCTCGCCGGTGGCGACGCCGACGAAGATCGAACGACGAAAGCCGATGAAGGCCAGGAAGCCCGCGACCACCGACCCGTAACGCAGCGCCGACGGCACGCTGGCGAGCGCGCCGGGCGGCACGACGAGAATTTGCGCAATCACGCCGGCAAGGATCGCGGTCGCGACCGCCTTAACCCAGACCAGCACCTCCGAATCCTCGTCGATGCCACCGCCGAGCCATAGCCCGAGCATCCGCCACACCTCGTTCGGCAGGATGCCCGCGAGCAGCAGAACCAGCAGCGCATGCCATTCGCCGACGAAGCCGCTCATGCGCGGCGCCTTCGCAACCGATGCACGGCATAGGCGATCGTACCGGCGGAAACGCCGGAGATCAGGATATCGACGCCGGTGTTGAGCATCGACACCAGCGGAAACAGCGCGAGCCCGAGCAGCAGCGCCAGCATGTCGACGAGGCGACGGCTGTTGCGCGCGGTCGAGAGCAGAAATGCGAGCGGCGTCAGCAACAGGATCGCCGCCGCCAACGTCTTCGGCAGGCTGGCTGCGAGCGCGTAGCCGATCGCCGTGGCGGACGAACTGATCGACACGAGACCGACGCCCAAACCGTTCGTGAAAGCGATGCGCCGTTCGCGCGGCACCAGCGGCAACAGGCGAAAACACTCGACCCACAAAGTGACCGCCGTGAAATGCGCCGGCAGAATCAACTCGCGCTTGCGCGTTGCGGGCAATCGCAGCATCGGCAGCACGGAGACAACCATCGGAAACAACCGGATCGCGCTGACGGTGACGGCGATGGCTGCCTGCACTGCCGTGGCCCCCGATCCCAGCGTGGAGATGAGAATGATCTGCGCCGGGCCGGCCCAGAGAAACA
>JANMAN010000136.1:0-1705 GCA_031359885.1 Tardiphaga sp.
CCGGCGGCACCTGCACGGATTCCTTGGACGCCAAAATATAGAACTCGCCAGGATCGAGAATGAGGCTGCCGTCCGGCCGTGCCGCAATCGGTTCCCAGAATTCCTCGACCTGATAGCCGCCGCGTCGGTCGATATCGATCACGCCGGTGTGGCGCTTGGCGCGGTAGCCGACGAAACCGCCCGTCGTCTCGCCGGAGAGATCGACGCTCAATGCGACGCCGTTGACCAGATCCGCGTCATCACAATCCACCAGACGCTCGAGATCGTGCAGCGCCTCCAGCTCCTCTGCGTGAAGCGTCGCATGGCCGACGCGAAACCGCACCTGCGACAGCCGCGAGCCCTCGCGCAGCAAGACCGGAAACGTCTTCGGGCTGATCTCGGCATACAAAGGCCCGTGATAGCCCGCACCGATCATGTCGAAGCGGCGTGTGCCGTCGGCGATCACCCGCGTGAACACATCGAGCCGGCCGGTCGAACTTTTCGGGTTGGCGGATGCGACGATCGACGGCGGCAGCGCGAGGCTCTCCAGCAGCGGCACGATGTAGACGCAGTTGGTTTCCAGCACCGCGCCGTCGCTGAGATCGATCTCGTGCAGCTTGAGCTCGTCGATGCGCTCGGCCACCGTCGCATTGGGGCCCGGCAGAAAGCTCGCGCGGACGCGATAGGCGATGTCGCCGAGCCGCAAATCGAGCGACGCCGGCTGGATCTGGCTTTCGATGTATGGGTATGCCGGCAGGATGTAGCCGGCGTCCGTCATCGCCGCGATCATGCTGTCGGGCAGAATGCCATCGGCGTCGGGATCGATATGAAAAGCCACGGCATCATCCAATCAACGCGAATACAGGCCCTATCAATTACCGGATGGGTCGCTTGACGGAAAGAGCGTCGCCGAATAACGTCAAGCCTTATCCCGTGGTGATTTGAGCCGGCCGGCTTGCAGCCACGTAAAATAAATCGCTAAACAGGCCGGGGACAGTGTGATCCCGGCTTGTGGAAATTTTTCCAAAGGCCGGTTTTTTTGTGCCTGCGCAAGCGGACACGATGGAGAGCACATGTCCGATCCCACGAAAGCCGCGTCGCCGACTGCGCATTATCGCCCCGAAACCCGCTTGGTTCATTCCGGCGCGTTGCGCTCGCAATTCGGCGAGACCTCCGAGGCGCTCTTTCTCACGCAGGGCTTCGTCTACGACACCGCCGAGCAATGCGAAGCGCGGTTCAAGGGCGAAGACCCAGGCTTCCTCTATTCGCGCTTCTCCAATCCGAACATCTCGATGTTCGAGCGCCGCATGATCGAACTCGAAGGCGCGGAAGCGGCGCGTGCCACCGCCACCGGCATGGCCGCGGTCACGACCGCGATCCTCGCGCCGCTGCGCGCCGGCGATCATGTCGTCGCGGCGAAGGCGATGTTCGGTTCGTGCCGTTACGTCGTCGAGGATTTGCTGCCGCGCTACGGCATCTCGTCGACGCTGGTCGATGGCCTCGACCTCGACCAGTGGCAGAAGGCGATGCGCCCGAACACCAAAACCTGTTTCCTTGAAAGCCCAACCAACCCGACGCTCGACGTGATGGTTATTTCAGCGATTGCTGAAATGGCCCATGCCGGCGGTGGGGGGTGGATCGGGACAATGTGTTCGCGACGCCGCTGTGGCAGAGCCCGCTCGCGCTCGGCGCGGATGTCGTGGTCTATTCCGCGACCAAGCATATC
>JANMAN010000142.1:0-6266 GCA_031359885.1 Tardiphaga sp.
GCGCGAACCCGGAAGAGTTCTTGGAGCACACCAAGCTCGAACTGTTTCACGATCAGGTGTTTTGTTTTACGCCGAAGGGCAAGCTGATCGCGCTGCCGCGCCAGGCCAACGTCATCGATTTCGCCTACGCGGTGCATACCGACGTCGGCAACTCGGCCGTCGGTTGCAAGATCAACGGCAAGTTCGCGGCCCTGTCGTCCGAATTGCAAAACGGCGACGAGGTCGAGGTGTTGACCTCGCGCGCGCAATCCGCACCGCCCTCGGCGTGGGAGCTGCTCGCCGTCACCGGCAAGGCGCGCGCCGCCATCCGCCGCGCCACCCGCACGGCGGTGCGCGATCAATATGCAGGTCTTGGTCGCCGCATCGTCGAGCGTCTGTTCGCGCGCGCCAAGATGCATTACGCGGACGACAAGTTGAAGGGCGCGCTGCCGCGATTGGCGCGCGCCTCGATCGACGACGTGATGGCGTCGGTCGGACGCGGCGAGATGCGAGCCTCCGATGTCGCCCGCGCGATGTATCCCGACTACAAAGAAGAGCGCGTCACGCGCTTCGGCGGCAAAGCCCTCGACAAGGCGGGCGATAAAATGCCGGAGACGGCAGCGAAGCCGGCCAAACCGACGTCGCCCGCGATCCCGATCCGGGGCATCAATTCGGACTTGCCGGTGAAGTTCGCGCCGAGCGGCGGTGCCGTGCCGGGCGACCGCATCGTCGGCATCGTCACGCCGGGCGAGGGCATCACGATCTATCCGATCCAGTCGCCCGCGTTGAAGGATTTCGAGGAAGAACCCGAGCGCTGGCTCGACGTGCGCTGGGACATCGACGAATCCTCGCCGCAGCGTTTTCCGGCACGGCTCGAGGTCCACAACGTCAACGAACCCGGTAGTCTGGCGCAGATCGCCTCGGTGATCGCCGAGCACGACGGCAACATCGACAACATCGGCATGTTCAGGCGCTCGCCTGATTTCACCGAGCTGACGATCGATCTCGAAGTCTACGATCTCAAGCATCTCAGCGCGATCATCAACCAGCTCCGCGCGAAGGAAGTCGTGGCGAAGGTCGAGCGGGTGAACGGGTGAGTTCGTCGCGGCGGGCATGCTTATCCGCCAATCCAATCTATGTTCGTCATTCCGGGATGCGCGCTCTTGCAGCGCAGGCCCGGAATCCATACTCCCTGCGGTAGCTATGGATTCCGGGCTCGCTCCATCATCGCCAATCGGCGCTGATGAGGCGCCCCGGAATGACCTCATCTGACTGCTCCGCACACCTAAGTTGGTGAAATAATGCCTCCTCGCCCTCTCCGCCTCGGCGTTAACGTCGATCACGTCGCCACCGTTCGCAACGCACGCGGCGGTCTGCATCCCGATCCGGTCCGCGCGGCCCTGGCCGCGATCGACGCCGGCGCGGACGGCATCACCGCGCATCTGCGCGAAGATCGCCGCCACATCCGCGACGACGACATGCGGCGGCTGAAAGCCGAAATTTCCAAACCGCTGAATTTCGAAATGGCCGCGACGCCGGACATGGTGCGGATCGCGCTGGCGACGCAGCCGCACGCGGCCTGCCTGGTGCCCGAGCGGCGCGAAGAGGTCACCACCGAAGGCGGCCTCGACGTCGTCGGCCAGCGCGAGTCGCTGGCGCCGCTCATTGCGCGGCTCGGCGATGCCGGCGTGCGGGTGTCGCTGTTCATCGCGGCCGACCCCGCGCAGATCGAGATGGCCGCGACGCTGAAAGCGCCGGTCATCGAACTGCACACCGGCGCGTGGTGCGATGCCATCACCGACGGCGACGACGCCAAGGCGCAGCGCGAATGGCTGCGCATCGTCGCGGGCGTGCAACTGGCGACGTCGGCTGGGCTCGAAGTCCATGCCGGCCACGGCCTCGATTACGCGACCGCCGAAACCATCGCCGCATTGCCTGAGATCGCCGAACTCAACATCGGTTTCTACATGATGGGCGAAGCGCTTTTCGTGGGCCTGCCCGAGACGGTGCACCGGATGCGCACCGCGATGGACCGCGGGCGCGGAAATTCTTAGACCGCGAGCTTTTCTTGTTTGAGCCCGAACAACGGGCGCAGCCAGGACACCCGTTTGACAATTTCGTAGCTCATCACGCAGCTCACGATCGTTGCAGCGATAATGGTCGTCGCTTCCGCTGCGGCTGAAAGGTCTGCATCCCGGAGGGCGAAGGCAACCCCGACGATTACTGTTTGATGTACGATGTAGTAGGGAAAGATTGCGTCTGTCAGGTAGCGTCGCGTCGCTGAGTCTCGAGTGAGCCAGCGTCGTCCGAAACCAAGCGCGGCAACGATGCTGCACCACTGATAGACGCCATAGGCGGTGCCCGCATAAATTTGCACTAAAATTGATAGCTGTTCGCCCGGTGACAGATTTGCGCGAAGGACGATAAAACTCGCAAAAACCGCACTCGCCAGTCCCAACGCCACCCAGCGTATACGCACGATTTCGGTCCAGATCGCTTCGCTGCAGGCGATGAAAAAGCCAAGCAAGAAGATCGAGCCAAACACAGCGTGGTTATACCAGTCGCCGATCAATGCGTTGGTCGGAGGAAATCGGGGAAACAGAAATAGGCGGTCGATCCCCATCACGATCGCGGGGAGCGCCAAGAGCCACAATCCCGATAGGACGCGCTCAAGTGCATTTTCCATGAGTCGCACCGCGCTCGGTCGCAGCCCAACGAGCAGCATGAGGAAAGCCGTGTAGATCCAGAGATAGGCGATGAACCACAGGTGATTCCACGTCGGCAGCAACAAGCACTGTCCGTTCCGGCAAAACTGTGCCGAGAAAGCAAAGTAACGCGCTGTGTAGAAATCCCAAAAACCGCCGCTGTAGAGATTGCGCGACATCACCTCCCAATAGGACTGCGGCGGGACGATCACGAGCATCCCAAACAACAGTGGCAGCAGCAGCCGCACCGAACGGCTTTTGAGCAGGACGCCCGGCGTCGTGTTCGCCGCCATAAAACGCGTCGCTGCCCCTGCGACAAAGAACAAGAGACTAAGTCGCCAAGGATTGAGCGCCAGCATAAACGGCTCCAGCCCGGCAATCGGGTGGGAGCTCTTGACGTGATAATACCAAGGCACAAAAACCATGCCGACGTGGTAGAGGATCAACAGGCCGAACGCGGCGATACGAATCCAGTCGAGATCGACCCGTCGCTCTGGATGTCCTGCCCGATCAGCCATGCGCCCTCCGCTCTCTGTCTATGATAATGCGTTGGTCGGGGCCAGTAACTGAATACTTAATTGCTTGAGAAGTGGGAATGATCCTCGGTATCGGCTCCGACCTGATCGACATCCGCCGCATCGAGAAGGTGATGGAGCGGCACGGCGAGCGATTTCTCGATCGCATCTTCACGCCGGTCGAACGGGCCAAAGCCGAACGCCGTGCCAAGAACGCAAAGATGGTCGCGGCGACTTACGCCAAACGTTTCGCCGCCAAGGAGGCCTGTTCGAAAGCGCTTGGCACGGGCATCCGGCAGGGCGTCTGGTGGCGCGACATGGGCGTGGTCAATCTGCCGGGGGGACGGCCGTCGATGCATCTCACCGGCGGGGCGCAAAGCCGGCTGATGGCGATGACGCCGAAAGGGTTTACTGCACGGATCGACCTCACGATTACCGACGATTGGCCGCTCGCGCAGGCCTTCGTGGTCATCTCGGCCGACCCGACAGCCATCGCCGAAAACTAAAATACGAGCGTCGTCAGATGATTAGCCACTTATGACGGGCTCGTTGATTGCGCGGCCCGCAAACACCGTCTAGAACGCGGCGGATAGCCGGATTGCGCCGGTTCGATCGAGATTCGGCAAGGTTCAGGAAAGCGATGAGCGTGACATCCGGCACCAAGACTGAAAGCGGCATCGGTGAAACCATCCGTGTCGTCATCCACGCTCTGTTGATCGCGCTGGTGATCCGGACTTTCCTGTTTCAGCCCTTCAACATTCCGTCGGGATCGATGAAGGCCACGCTGCTGGTCGGCGACTATCTGTTCGTCTCTAAATATTCCTACGGCTATAGCCATTACTCGATCCCGTTGTCGCCGCCGATCTTTTCAGGCCGCGTCTTCGGCTCCGAGCCGTCGCGCGGCGACGTCGTGGTGTTTCGTCTGCCGAAGGACGACACGACCGATTACATCAAGCGCGTGATCGGCCTGCCGGGCGACCGCATCCAGATGCGTGAAGGTCTGCTTTACATCAACGAGCAGCCTGTCAAGCGCGAGCGGCTGTCGGACTTCGTCGGCGAAGACCCCTGCGGGGCGGATGCGACCGCGCGCGTCAAGCGCTGGAAGGAAACGCTGCCGAACGGCGTTACCTATGAGTCGCTGGATTGCGTCGACAACGGGTTCTACGACAACACCATCGTCTACACCGTGCCGGCCGGGCACTTCTTCATGATGGGCGATAACCGCGACAACTCAACAGATAGCCGCGTGCTGTCCGCGGTCGGTTACGTGCCGTATCAAAACATCATCGGCCGCGCGCAGATGATCTTCTTCTCGATCGCCGAGGGCGAGCAGGCCTGGCAGATCTGGCGCTGGCCGTCGGCCGTGCGCTGGGGCCGCATCTTCTCCATCGTGCGATGAGCGACGACGCCTCCGCGCTCCACATCCTGCCCGAAGCGGACGCACCGCCGCCCGCGAAAAAAAAGCGCACGCGGATCGATCAGAAAGCCCTGGCGGCTGCGATCGAAGCTCGCATCGGCTATCGCTTCGACGATCCGAGCTTGCTCGCGACCGCCTTCACGCATGTTTCTGCACTAAAATCGCACGGCAACCGCGCCGCCAGCTATCAGCGTCTCGAATTTCTCGGCGATCACGTGCTCGGGCTTGTGGTGTCCGACATGTTGTATCGCGCGTTTCCGAAAGCCGACGAAGGCGAACTCTCGAAACGTCTCGCGGATTTAGTGCGCAAGGAAACTTGCGCGGACGTGGCGCGCGCGCTCGATCTGATCGACGGCATCAAGCTCGGCACCGTCGGTGCGGGCGCCGGCGCGCGTCTGCGCAAATCGGTGCTGGGCGATATCTGCGAAGCGGTGATCGGCGCGATCTTCCTCGACGGTGGCTATGTGGCGGCAACCGATTTCGTCACGCGCAATTGGCTTGAGCGGATGCAGACGCCGGTGCGGCCGTTGCGCGATCCCAAAACCGTATTGCAGGAATGGGCGCAGGGCAGGGGCTTGCCGACGCCCGTGTACCGCGAGGTCGATCGCAGCGGTCCGCATCACGATCCGCAGTTTCGCGTCGCGGTGGATTTGCCGGGTCTCGCGTCAGCGGAAGGCATCGGCGGCAGCAAGCGCGCCGCCGAGAAACTCGCGGCATCGGCCATGCTCGCACGGGAAGGAGTGTCCAGTGGACACGAATGACAACGACGCCGTGACTGACACCACAGCAGCAAAAAACACGCGCTGCGGTTTCGTCGCGCTGATCGGCGCACCGAATGTCGGCAAGTCCACGCTCGTGAATGCGTTGGTCGGCTCGAAGGTCACCATCGTCTCGAAGAAGGTGCAGACGACGCGCGCGTTGATCCGCGGCATCGTCATCGCCGACCATGCGCAGATCATCCTCGTCGATACGCCCGGCATCTTCCTGCCCAAGCGACGTCTCGATCGCGCGATGGTGCGGACCGCATGGAGCGGCGCGCATGATGCCGACGTCGTTTGCGTGCTGCTCGATGCGCGCGCCGGTCTCGACGAAGAGGCGCAGGCGATCCTCGCGCGCGTCGCCGAGGTCGATCATCCGAAGATTTTGGTCATTAACAAGATCGATCTAGTGCCGCGCGAAAAGCTGTTGTCGCTGACGCAGCGGGCCAACGAGCGGTTGAAATTCGACGAAACGTTCATGGTGTCGGCACTGTCGGGCGACGGCGTCGAGGACTTGAAATTGGCACTGGCCAAACGCGTGCCGGACGGGCCGTACCACTATCCCGAAGACCAGATGTCGGACGCGCCGTTGCGCCATCTCGCGGCTGAAATTACCCGCGAAAAAATCTACCGTCATCTGCATCAGGAACTGCCGTACCAGTCCACCGTCGAGACGGACTCCTGGACCGAACGCAAGGACAAATCGGTTCGGATCGAGCAAACGATTTTCGTCGAGCGCGACAGCCAGCGCAAGATCGTGCTCGGCAAAGCCGGCGCGACGATTAAGTCGATCGGCGCGGATTCGCGCAAGGAGATCGCCGAGATCGTCGGCGAAAAAGTGCATCTGTTTTTGTTCGTGAAGGTTCGCGACGGCTGGGGCGACGACCCCGAA
>JANMAN010000167.1:0-6632 GCA_031359885.1 Tardiphaga sp.
CGTCGATGGTCAGCGTGCGGACGGTGTTGATGCTGAGGTCGGCGATGTCGGAGGAGGCGGGTGCGGCGTGAGCTGTTGTACTAGTCGTCATCAAACGATGTCCCGTGGGGTTTGGGGAACCCATTGGGTCAAGACGCCTCACGTGGCGATCCGTTCCCGCCCTCGCGGCTTGGTGAAGACGCTCCCGCAAAAGCAAAATGGCCGGGTTGCCCCGGCCATTCCGTCGTTGATTCTCGTCGGATCAGCTTTTCATCAGCGCCTTGATGCGCTTGTCGAATTCCTCGAACGACGTCTCGCCCTTCAGCATCTCGCCGTTGATGAAAAACGTCGGCGTCGAATTCACCTTCAAAACGTCGGCGGCGTATTTCTGGTCGGCCGCGATCTTGTCGAGCAGCGCTTGATCCTTCAGGCAATCCTCGACGCTCTGCTGGCTCAACCCAGCCTGCTTTCCGATCCGCGTCAGGGTCTCGGCGGTGTTCTTCATCACCCAATCGTTCTGCTGCTTGAACAGCATATCGACCGCAGCGAAATATTTGCCGGCGTCGTCCTTGGCGATGCAGCGCGATAGCATCGAACCGGCGGCGGCTTTGATATCGAGCGGAAATTCGCGGAATACGAAACGGATCTTGTTCGTGTCGATGTAGGTCGCCTTGATCTTCGGAAACACGTTTTCCGTGAACGCCGCACAATGGCCGCAGGTCATCGAGGCGTATTCGGTGATCGTGACCGCAGCGTCCTTCGGGCCAAGTGCCATGTCAGGCAGCGACACCGGCTTGGCGACGTCCGCTGCTGCCGCTGCGCCCTTGGTCTGCGCGAAAGCGTCGTCGATCAGACGCAGCGGTCCAAGGTGTCCCGAAAGCCCCGCGACAGCGGCGACGCCGGTCAGCGACAGAGCGGCGGTGAAAGCGCGGCGGGTGATCATCGGCGGATAGCTCCAGATTGGGCTTGCGCCCGGAACGGCTGCAACTCGCTAACTTGAAACGCAAATTGTGGCAAGGACACGCCGGACGTTGCGACCGACGGCTTCGTCAATTCCGCTTGATCGACGCGCCGAGCCGCGCCAAGGCGTCGCGCAACGCGTCGTCTTCGACCGACCCTAGGGTTTCCGAGACTTTCGCGACCGCCGCCGGCGCGGGCGGCGTCATCGTCCGGCGCGGCACGGGGCGCGAGAGGGGCGCCTGGCGCAGCGCAATCCGGCCGACCGCGCTCCAGCCGAAGAACCGATTGACCCGTTGCAGAATGACGTCAGACGCGTGCTGGATTTCCAGCGCCATTGGCCCTTCGACGCGCATGATCAAGGTCGCCGGCTCCTGCGGTTGGCCCTCGACCGGCCGCGGCCATTGCATCTTGAGCGGCTCGGAAAACGCCGCGATCTCCGCGCCCGCAATTTCGCTCCATCGCGTGACGAGTTCACGCGACGCAAAGCCCTGCTTGGCATAGGCGTCGGCGAACACACCGCCCAGCAGCACCGACAGCGGCTTGGCGGTGACGCGCGTGCGTGGGTTGAACGGCGGCTTGGACATGGTGGGTGGGTTTGCCTAGATAAGACGATGACCCTAGCAGCCCCGTTGGCCCAGCGGAAGAAATCACCATCCGACCGTCCCGCGCTTTTGCTGGCGTGGTACGATCGGCATCGGCGCGTGTTGCCGTGGCGGGCGCAGCCGGGCGAGACCAGCGATCCCTATCGCATCTGGCTGTCGGAGATCATGCTGCAACAGACCACCGTGAAGGCCGTCGGACCGTATTTCGAGAAGTTCTTGGCGCGCTGGCCGGATGTCGCATCGCTCGGCCGTGCGCCGCTCGATGACGTCCTTCGGCTGTGGGCGGGGTTGGGATATTATTCGCGCGCGCGCAATTTGCATGCCTGTGCTGTTACCGTGCTGCACGACTATGGCGGCGCGTTTCCTGATACCGAAGCTGGGCTGCGCGCGCTGCCGGGCATCGGGCCTTACACAGCGGCGGCGATCGCCGCGATCGCGTTCGCGCGGCAGACCATGCCGGTGGACGGCAATATCGAGCGCGTCGTGTCACGGCTTTACGCGATCGACGAGCCGCTGCCGAAGGCGAAGCCCCTGATCCAGCAGATGGCGACGACATTGTTGGCGGACGTCCGCGCCGGCGATTCTGCGCAGGCGCTGATGGATCTTGGCGCGACCATTTGTACGCCAAAGAAACCCGCCTGCGCGCTATGCCCGCTGAACGAGGACTGCACCGCGCGGCTGCGCGGCAATCAGGAAGCGTTCCCGCGCAAAGCGCCGAAGAAGGCCGGCATGCTCAGGCGCGGCGCGGCGTTCGTCGTCACGCGCGGCAATGATGAGATCTTGCTGCGGACGCGGCCGGACAAGGGCCTGCTCGGCGGCATGACGGAAGTGCCGACCACGGCATGGGCGGCGGATTGGGACGAGGCGTCGGCATTGCAGGATGCGCCCGACCTGAAAGGCCTGTCGCCATGGCAGCGGCGCTCAGGCGTGGTCAATCATGTGTTCACGCACTTCCCGCTCGAACTCATCGTCTACGCCGCGCGCGTGCCCGCGCGCACGAAAGCCCCCGAAGCCATGCGCTGGGGCGCGATCTCCGGTTTGGCGGACGAAGCACTGCCGAATTTGATGCGCAAGGTCATCGCGCATGGTCTGGGATCATAAATCCCCGACCGCAAGATCGAACATCAACGTGTAAATTCCGACCGACACGATGCTCGCCGACGCTGCGCTTACAACGCTCGTGAAATGCCCCTGCGCAATAGGCGCGATCGCATCCACCGACGTGCCTTCGACCAGCACGAACCAGTCGCCCGCGCCGGGGCCTGGCAAAGGCTCGGTCAACGACTTCGACAATACCGGATCGCCTTCGAGCAGCGACATCGAGATGATTCCGTCGTGCAATTCGGGCGCAAGCAGTTCTGTCATCCTGTCTCGTAGCGGTGGCGTGGCGCCTCGCACGCGGACGATCCCGAGCACCGCGCCGCGGCCCTGGCCGCGACTCACGCTGATCCGCGCGACCGAGCGGATCATGTTCTGAAAGCGGGCGATGTTGGCTTTCGACCACGCGGTCTGGTTCGCGAGCGCCGTGCGATAGATATCGCTGTCGAGCACGTCGAACGTTTTGGTCGAATAGAGGCTGAGATATTTCGGGCTGGCATCATGCGCGATGTAGCGCCGCGCTTCGATAAATCCCGGAATGGCGACGCGCTCCGCGAGATGCTCGCGATCGTACCAACGATTGAAGTCGAGTTCATGTTCGGCATCGATGTCCATCGACGTCAACAGCATACCCTTTCCCGCGATCGGCATTCTCGTGTCCTTTTTGTTGTTGTCATTCCGGGGCGCATGCCCCTGCCGACGTCTTCGTCGGCTGAGGCATGCGAGCCCGGAATCCATACTCCCTGACAGGGGCTATGGATTCCGGGCCTGCGTCACAGCGCAATAAGATTGCGCATGTGACGCATCCCGAAATGACACGAACTCAATTTCGTCGCGTCGCCATGTCTGCGATCGCCTTCATCACGGCATCACGCACGCCGGGATCGTACAACGAATGACCCGCACCTTCGACGATTCGAATCTCGGCGTTGCCCCAAGCCGCCGACAGCGCATGCGACGTCGCAGGCGGGCAAAGCAGATCGTATCTGCCCTGAACGATGATGCCCGGAATAGCCTTCAACAAATGCGCGTTCTGCATCAATTGGTCGGGCTGCATGAAGCAGTCATTGCTAAAGTAATGCGCTTCCATATAGGGCGATGACGGCAGCGGCCGCGAACCCGTGAGCGACGCGATGTCGAGCCGGGTCTTGCCGGGCGTATGCTGCGAAAGAATGCTCTCGGTGTCTCCCCAGGCCCGCGCGAACGGCGCATGGATCGCGGCATCGGGATCGAGAATACGTTTGTAATAGGCTTGCAACGGCGTCGCTCGCTCGTCCGTCGGCAGTTGACTGAGGAAGTCTTCAGACAGCCCCGGATACATGCGCGGCAGGTTCACGAGAAACGCGCCATCGAGTTCAGCGCGCGTGCCGAGGAACGTTGCGCGCAAAACGAGACTCGAGACGCGGTCGGGATGCGCCTGCGCGTAAGCCAAAGCGAGCGTTGCGCCCCATGACCCGCCCACCACCATCCATCTCTCGAAGCCGAAATGCGCGCGAATCGTTTCCAAGTCGGCGACCAGATGTTGCGTCGTGTTCGCGTCGCGCGATCCTTTAGGCGTCGAGCGGCCCGCGCCGCGTTGGTCGAACAGCACGGCATGAAACCGCTCCGGGTCGAACAGCCGCCGATGATCCGGCTGACAGCCGCTGCCGGGTCCGCCATGTAGATAGACCGCGGGACTGCCGCCGGCGCGGCCGTTGCTCTCGACGTAAAGCGTGTGGCCATCGCCGACCGCGAGCAACGTCGATGTCAGAGGTGTGATGCCGTTGCGGCGTTGGGCGGCGTCAGCGTCAGGCATCATGGTCTTCCAGACGCTCGGTTTCCAAGGTGCCGCCGGCGAAGTTGCGATAGATGAAACGCGTCGTGTCGCTTGCGGAATCTTGCGTCGCGAGCTTGAAGATCGCGTCGTGCATCGGCGATAGCGTACATGCCGGATCGGTATTGCCGGCGTCGCCGGTCAGCGCGAAAGCCTGACAGCGGCAGCCGCCGAAGTCGATCTCCTTGAAGTCGCAACTGGCGCAAGGCTCCGGCATCCAACCTGTGCCGCGATAGCGATTGAATGCTTCGGAGTTTTGCCAGATCCAGGCAATCGAATGGTTTGAGCGTACCGACTCGAAGGCCAGCCCGGTGATGGTTTCAGCCGCATGACACGGCAGCACCTTGCCCGTGGGGGAGATGTTGAAAAACTGCCGGCCCCAACCGCCCATGCATTTTTTCGGCCGCAGCGCATAATAGTCCGGCACGACGTAGTCGATTTCGAGCGTGCCTTTCAGGCGCACGCGTGCGTCATCGACGATACGGCCAGTCTCCTCGATCTGCATCAGCGTCGGCATGAGCGCCGCGCGGTTCTTCAGCGCCCAGCCGTAATATTGAACATTAGCGACCTCTAATCGATCCGCATCCAGCTCGACCGCCATCTCGATGATGTCAGCCAGTTGGTGCAGGTTCTGCCGATGCATGACGGCATTGACCGTTAGCGGCAGGTCAAGCTCGCGGGTCCAGCGTGCGACCTCGATCTTTTTTACATGCGCGTTTTTGAACCGGGCCACGCGGTCAGCGACGTTTGGTTCGTTGCCTTGAAAGCTGATCTGCACATGACAGAGCCCTGCGTCGACAAGAGCCGCGAGTCTGTCACGCGTCAGCAGCACGGCCGATGTAATCAGGTTGGTGTAAAGCCCGACATCGGACGCGTGCTGAATTAGCTCGACGATGTCCTTGCGTGCCGTCGGCTCGCCGCCGGAGAAGTGAACCTGCAAGACGCCGATTTCAGCGAGCTCGCTCAACACCCGTTTCCATTCGGCCGTGGTGAGTTCGGTGCTGCTGCGATCGAGTTCGACCGGGTTGGAGCAATACGGACACTGTAACGGGCAGCGGTGCGTCACTTCGAGCAAAACGGCGAGCGGAATGCCGAAGGTCTCTGCCGTCGAACGATGCTGTTCTAAAATGGCGAGCCCATCGGTCGGGTCGGCGAGCGGCGTTGCATCGGTCAGGGTCGGGCTCATGACGCGACCTTGCGGGCTTCGACAAGAAATCCTTTGTCGGCGAGGTCCTGCAACATCATGATGACATCCGCGCCAATCGCATCGCGCGGCGCAGTATATTTTAGCACAAGCTGATCGATCATCCCGGCGACATCGCGCGCGCCGTCGCAGAGTTGAAGCACCTCGACGGCGATCTCGTCGGGTGCAAGGACACGCTCGGGGGCCAGAATGACCCATACCTGGCGTGTTTCGTCGAAGCGCAATTTCACATGTCGCGGCAAAACCGGCCGGCTGGCCTCGGTCACCGTCAATTTGGACTGCCGCAATACCGTCACAATGATTTCTCGGCCATTGACGGCACAAAAGCGCCCGGCGGCACGTGGCCATCGACATAGGCATGATACAGCGCGTCGAGTTGCACCCACAATACATTCGTTTTGAAAATCAATGCGTTACACACTGCGCGGCGTTCCGCCGGCGTGGCAGCGTGCGCCTTCACGTAATCCAGAGCAAAGTTGGCATCCCGCGGAGCCTGAGTGAGGCGGCGGCTGAAGTAACTCATGATATCCGGGTTCACGAAATCATAATGCGCCAACATGCCGGAAATGCGCTCCTCGTGCAGGTTAGGCGCAAATAATTCCGTCAAAGATGAAGCGATCGCTTCAAGCGGTGTTCGGTCGCGCACAAAATGCACATAGGCATCTACCGCGAAGCGCGTCGCCGGCAAAATGCCTTCGGTGGATTCCACATAAGCGCTATCGAGCCCGAGCCCTTCGGTCAGCTTCAGCCAACGTTCGATGCCGCCTTCTGCGCCGGCATCGCCGTCGTGATCTTCGATGCGATGCCGCCATTCCAGCCGGGTCGCGCGGTCGCGAAAACGAGAGATAACAACGGCATCTTTGATGGGAATGGTGCTCTGATAATAATATCGATTCAGTGCCCAAGCTTGCACCTGGCCTCTATTCAGTTGGCCGCCGTGCAACAACCGGTGAAACGGATGCAGATTGTGGTAGCG
>JANMAN010000182.1:0-1734 GCA_031359885.1 Tardiphaga sp.
GGACCGCGTGGTCGTGGACTACGATGCAGTGTGAGACTGCATCCATCTGAGTTGAAGCACCCCCGCTCATTCCCGCGGAAGCGGGAATCCAGGGCAAAGATGTTCGCGGCAAGTCTGGGTCCCCGCGTCCGCGGGGACGAACGGGCTCTGCGCCCGAACGTTACTTCCCCTCGCGCATCAACGCGTAAGCCGACTGCGCCAGCGCGACGGGGCGCTCGTCATCGACAGGGCGTATCGACGTGGTTGCGAAGGCCATCGTCTTGCCGAGCCGGATCACCTTTGCCTCGGCGAGCACATCCGTGCGCAGCGCGGGCCTCAGAAAGTGACTGGTCTGATCCACCGTCGTCATCGGAAAATAGCCGCCGGCGGCCGCGGAGATCGCGACGACCATCGCGGTGTCGGCAAGCGACATCAGCGATTGCCCGCACACCACGCCGTTGTCGCGGCAGAGTTTGTCGGAGAATCGCATGCGGATGATCGCGCTGTCTTGGCCGAGGCTTTCGACCGCGAGATCAAGCTCCTGAACCCACGGGGCGAACGCCGTGGCGAGCAGATGCGTCGCAGCGGTTGTGTCGAAGGTGTTCATGGCTTCATCGCATTCATGGTCAGCAAGTCATACGTGGCGGCGGTCTCGCCGGTGCCTGTCGTGATTTCCACGTCCCAGCGCACATCGCCATACTGCTTGTTGCGCGGCGATTTGTCCTTCGCCGTCAAACGCACCTTGATGCTTTCGCCAGGCTGCACAGGCTTCACGAAGCGCAGCGAATCCAGCCCGTAATTGGCGAGCACCGGGCCGGGATCGGGGTCGACGAACAGTCCCGCCGCGAACGACAGCAAGAGATAGCCATGCGCAACGCGGCCGGGGAAGAACGGATGGCCCTTGGTCGCCTCCTCGTCCATATGCGCGTAGAAATTATCGCCGGTGAAATGCGCGAAGTGCTCGATATCCGCGAGCGTGACCTCGCGTTCTTTTGAGTAAAACGTCTGACCGATCGCGAGATCGTCGAAATGATAGCGAAACGGATGGCTGTCGGCTTCGACGATCGGCGCGCCCTTCGACCAGCTTTTCGTGATGCCAGTCAGCATGACCGGCGAGCCCTGCAACGCCGTGCGCTGCATGTAATGCGCGAGGCTGCGCACGCCGCCGAGTTCTTCGCCGCCACCGGCGCGACCGGGGCCGCCATGGATCATTTGCGGCATCGGCGAACCATGGCCGGTGTTGTCTCTGCCGCAGTCGCGGTCGATGATCACGAGACGGCCGTGAAACGTCCCGATGCCGAACACGAGGTCCGCGGCGATTTTCGGATCGTGCGTATAGACAGACGCGACGAGGCTGCCCGCGCCCTTGTTTGCCAGCGCGACGGCCTGATCGATTCCGTCGTAACCCATCACGGTGCAAACCGGGCCGAAGGCCTCGATCGCATGAACGGCCTCGGCGCGAACGGGATCGGCGCAGTGCAACAAGAGCGGCGGATAGAACGCGCCTTTGCTGGCGTCCGCGCCTTCGACGTCGAAGCGATCCGGATGGCCTGCGACCAATTCGGCCTCCGTGCGCAGCTTCGCGACCTGTGCAAGGACATCGCGGCGCTGGTCGAGGCCGACGAGCGGGCCCATCCGTACGCTGTCCCATTCGGGGTTGCCGATCGTCACTCTCGCCAGCCGCTCGCGCACCGCCGACATCACGGCATCGACATGCGCAGCAGGGGCCATCGCACGGCGGATCGCCGTGCATTT
>JANMAN010000192.1:0-2554 GCA_031359885.1 Tardiphaga sp.
TTCCAGCACGGTGCCGTGATGCACGAAGCCTGCGGCGTTGAGCAGGATATCGACCGGACCGGTTGTCGCCGCGAAGGCTTTCACGGCGGCGCTGTCGCGCACGTCGAGCATCGCCGTGGTTCGAATGCCTTCGACCGACAGCGCTGTCAGACCGACTTCGTTGATATCGGTCGCGATGACCTCGGCACCCTCGCGTGTGAAGGCGAGCGCGCAAGCGCGGCCGATGCCGGCCGAAGCGGCGGTGATGAAGGCGCGTTTGCCTGCGAGGCGGATTCCCATTGCGATCTCCCATGTCATGTGTGGCATTCGCCACATTGTTTGCCGTCATTGCCGGGCTTGACCCGGCAATCCATCATCTTGCGAGGAAGATGGATCACCGGGTCGGCGCGCGCAAAGGTCGGACGACGAAGACGTCGCCGGGAGCGCGCTTGCCCGGTGATGACGAGATCAGTGATTATGCCGGGCCGTCCCGACCGTGCCGGCGATGTTCTGATAGCGCGTTGCGAGTTCGAGGCACGCCCCCGACGCCTGTTGGCCCACGGTCGAGCGATACAGCTCCTGCCACGGCGTCTGGTGCTTCGGAAACGGGAAGCCGCCTTTGGCCATCAGCTCGGTGCGGCGCAGCTTGATGTCCTCGTCGGAAATCAGAATGTTCGCTTCGCCCTTGTTGAGGTCGACGCGCACCCGATCGCCGGTTTTCAGCAGCGCCAGCCCGCCATTGGCGGCGGCTTCCGGCGTCGCATTCAATATCGAGGGCGAACCGGACGTGCCGGATTGCCGGCCGTCGCCGATGCAGGGCAGCGAATGGATGCCGCGCTTGATGAGGGCGGCGGGCGGCTGCATGTTCACCACTTCCGCGCCGCCGGGATAGCCGATCGGCCCGGTGCCGCGCACGAACAGCACGCAGTGCTCGTCGATCTCTAGCGTCGGATCGTCGATGCGGTCGTGATAGTCCTCCGGTCCCTCGAACACGATGGCGCGGCCCTCGAACGCGTTGAGGTCGCCGGCGGTAGACAGATAGCGGTCGCGGAATTCTTTTGAGATCACGCTCGTCTTCATGATGGCGGAGTCGAACAGATTGCCGCGCAGAACCAAGAAGCCGGCATCGGTGACGAGCGGCTTGTCGTAGGACCAGATCACGTCGTTGTCCGGCTTCGGCGCCTTGGCGCAATTCTCGCCCATGGTGCGGCCGTTGACCGTCATCGCATCCTCATGGATGCGTTTGTGCGCCATCAATTCGCGCACCACGGAGGGCACGCCGCCGGCGCGGTGATATTCCTCGCCCAGATAAAAGCCTGCGGGTTGCATATTGACGAGCAGCGGAATGGCGTGGCCGACCGTCTGCCAATCGTCGATCGACAATTCCACGCCGATGTGGCGCGCCAGCGCGTTGAGATGGATCGGTGCGTTGGTCGATCCGCCGATCGCGGAATTGACCACGATGGCGTTTTCGAACGCCTTGCGGGTCATGATGTCGGACGGTTTGAGGTCTTCCCACACCATGTCGACGATGCGCTCGCCGGTCTCGTAGGCGATCTGTCCGCGTTCGCGGTAGGGCGCGGGGATCGCGGCGCAGCCGGGCAGCGACATGCCGAGCGCTTCGGCCAGCGAGTTCATCGTCGAGGCCGTGCCCATCGTGTTGCAATGCCCCACGGACGGCGCGGACGACGCCACGATGTTCATGAACTCCTCGTAGTCGATCTCGCCGGCGGCCAACCGCTCGCGCGATTTCCACACGACGGTGCCGGACCCCGACCGCTCGCCATTGTGCCAGCCGTTCAGCATCGGTCCGCCCGACAGGACAATCGCCGGCAGGTTCACTGTCGCTGCCGCCATCAGGCAGGCCGGCGTGGTCTTGTCGCAGCCGGTGGTGAGCACGACGCCGTCGAGCGGATAGCCGAACAGGATTTCGACGAGGCCCAGATAAGCCAAGTTGCGGTCAAGCGCCGCAGTCGGGCGCTTGCCGGTCTCTTGAATCGGATGCACCGGAAATTCCATCACCAGCCCGCCGGCGGCGGTGATTCCGTCGCGCACGCGCTTCGCCAGTTCGAGATGATGCCGGTTGCAGGGCGACAGATCGTTGCCCGTCTGGGCGATGCCGATGATCGGCTTGCCGGATTGCAGCTCGTGCCGGGTCAGGCCGTAATTGAGGTAGCGCTCCAGATACAGCGCGGTCATGCCGGGATTGTGGGGATCGTTGAACCATTCGCTGGAGCGCAGCTTGCGGCGCGGCAAAGCGGACGTGGTCGGTGGTGTCGTCATAATGTCTCCCGCAGCGCACACGCCTTATTTTTGTGCGTCATGTTTGGCGTCGATCGCGAATCTTCGCATAGCGTCCGAGGCGGCGCAACGTCCCTGCACGCGCAGATGGCTATACGACTATGGGACAACGGCATTGCCAAATTTTTCTGATACGCTCATCATCAATGAAAATGCAGCCGCGGCAAAAGACCGGCGGCGCATCCCGGGAGGACTGAATGGCGTCGGTTCAAATTCACGACGTAAGAAAATCATTCGGCGGCTTTGAAGTGTTGCACGGTGTGTCGGTTCCAAT
>JANMAN010000227.1:0-2277 GCA_031359885.1 Tardiphaga sp.
TGGCCAGACGTCTCACTTGCAGCAGGAAATTGCCGAAGTCGCGCTGGCCGGCGCGCGCCTCGGGGCTGCGCGCCAGCACCAGCGGCACCACGAGGTCGTTCGACACCATGATCGCCAGCGCCACGCATTCGACGATCACCATCGCGGTTGCCGCCGATAGCCCGCCGATGAACACGAGCACGCTGATGACAGTCGCGCCGCGTTCGATCGGCAGCGCCAGCACGAACATGTCGCTGTCGACCGCGCCGAACGGAAACGTCACGAGGCCCGCGAGCGCAATCGGGATCACGAACAGATTGATCGCGACCAGATAGAGCGGAAACATCCAGCGCGCGCGACCGACTTCGGCATCGCTGGAATTCTCGACGACGCTGACATGGAATTGGCGCGGCAGCAGCATAATCGCGCAGAACGACAACAAGATCATCGTAAGGAAATTGCCGAGCGACGGCGTGTAGCTGATCGTGCGCACCGCTTCGGGCGTTTTCATCGCGCGCTCGATCAATTCGCTTGGGCTGAACATCACGAACGTCACGAAGATGCCGGCGGCGATGAACGCCACCAGCTTGACGATGGATTCGGTCGCGACCGCGAGCATCAGGCCGTGCTGATGCTCGGTGGCATTGGTCTGGCGGGTACCGAACAAAATGGCGAAGGCGGCCATCGCGCAGGTGACGACCAGCGCCATGTCGCCGACCACGGGAAGCTTGGCGATGGCGGCGTCCTCGCCGAGGATGGTTTCCAGCGACGACGCCAGCGCCTTCAATTGCAGCGCAATGTATGGGACCGAGCCGATGATCGCGATCACGGCCACGGTCGCCGCGACCGCCTGGCTCTTGCCGTAACGCGCGGCGATGAAATCGGCGATCGAGGTGATGTTCTGGCTTTTCGCCAGATGGATCACGCGGCGTAGCAGCGGTGTGCAGAATGCGATCATCAGCACCGGGCCGATATAGATCGCGATGAAATCCATGCTGGTGCGGCTGGCAAAGCCGACCGAGCCGAAGAACGTCCACGACGTGCAATAGATCGCCAGCGACAGCGGATAGATCAGCACGCCGGCGCGGCCGCGCTGGGCTTGCGTCAGCCGGTCGCCATAGCTGGCGACCAGAAACAGAAATCCGATATAGCCGAGCGCGGCCGCGACCACGCTCCAGTCGTGCAGCATCGCGCTGTGCTCCGTGCGGTGCGGAAACCTAGAGTTTGATCAGTTTCGTAGAACCATCCTCCGTTCATCCCCGCGTTTGCGGGGACGAATGAATGTCAGGGCCGCTTGAATTCCGATCGCCCAAACTCTAGCGCGTCAGCCTGCGCGGCGCGACAGGATTCGCGCCGCGAGCTCCGTCTCAGCCTTGCAAGGCCTTGAGTTCTGTCAGGATCGCTTCGCCCATCTGCGAGGTGCTGACCACCGTCATGCCGTCCGATTTGATGTCGGATGTACGCAGGCCTTTCGCCAGCACGGCGGCGATCGCCTGATCGACTTGGTCGGCCAAATCGCCACGATCGAGCGAATAGCGCAGCGCCATGCCGAACGACGCGATCATCGCGATCGGGTTGGCGGCACCTGTGCCGGCGATGTCGGGTGCGGAGCCATGGACTGGCTCGTACATCGCCTTGCGCTTCTTGGTCTTGACGCTGACCTCGCCGAGCGAGGCCGACGGCAGCATGCCGAGCGAGCCGGTCAGCATCGCCGCGATGTCCGACAGCATGTCGCCGAACAGATTGTCCGTGACGATGACGTCGAACTGTTTCGGCCAGCGCACGAGATTCATGCCGCCGGCGTCGGCGAGCTGGTGTTCGAGCTGCACGTCCTTGTAGTCGCGCGCATGCACCTGCGTGACGACCTCGTTCCACAGCACGCCGGACTTCATGACGTTGCGTTTTTCCATCGAGGTCAGCTTGTTGCGGCGTTTGCGTGCGAGGTCGAAGGCGACGCGGGCGATGCGTTCGATCTCGTAGGTGTCGTAGACCTGCGTGTCGATCGCGCGCTTCTGGCCGTTGCCGAGATCGGTAATGGTCTTCGGCTCGCCGAAATAGACGCCGCCGGTCAGTTCGCGGACGATCATGATGTCGAGGCCTTCGACGACCTCGCGCTTCAGGCTGGAGGATTCCGCGAGCGCCGGATAGCAGACCGCGGGTCGCAAATTGGCGAACAGGCCGAGTTCCTTGCGCAGGCGCAACAGGCCGGCCTCAGGCCGCACGTCATAGGGCACGGCATCCCATTTCGGACCGCCGACCGCGCCGAAGATCACGGCATCTGCCGCCGTCGCCTGCGCC
>JANMAN010000246.1:0-2088 GCA_031359885.1 Tardiphaga sp.
GCAAGAGCCGCCATGCCGCAAATCCCGGAATGACCCAGCCCCGCCTTACGGCCGCTGCATCTTGCAGGTGGTCGGCAGTACGGTCTGTGCGGTCTCGATCTTCGCAGCCGTGCGCCAGCCCCAACCGGTCTTTTCCTCGTCGAACTTCTCTTTCTCGGAGCGTGCGCCGAGCGAGGAGATGTACATCGGCTGGAAGAACTGGTGGTCGTCCTTGCGCATGTAGCCTTCGCCGCCGTTGACGACTTCGAACTTCATGTCTTCGAGCGCGCCCGCGACCTTGACCGGATCGAGCGACTTGGCCTTCTCGGCGGCAGCCGCGAACATCCGCATTTCGTTGGCGGCGCGGGGATAGAAGTTGCTGAAGTCGTACTTTGCGCGCAGCGCCGTTTCGAGATCCTGCGACGCTTTGTTCGGGACGTTCGGCGTTCCTTCGCTGACCTGGAACACCTGATGGTCGAGACCTGCCTGCTTGATCGCTGTCGGGCCGCCCGTGCCGCCGGCATAGTAAGTGTACCAGTTGACCTTGAGGCCGGCGTCGGCCGAGGCCTTCAGGAGCAGCGCGAAATCCTGTCCCCAATTGCCGGTGATGACGCTGTCCGCGCCGGAGGCTTTGATCTTGGCGACATAGGGCGCGAAGTCGGTGATCTTCAGCAGCGGGTGCAACTCGTCGCCGACGATCTCGACGTCGCCGCGCTTGGCCTTGAGCATCGCGCGGGCTTGCGTGCGGACCGACTGGCCGAACGAGTAATCCTGATTGATCAGGTACAGTTTCTTGATGGCCGGCACGCCCTTCATGTAGTTGGTGAGGGCTTCCATCTTGATGTCGGAATTGGCGTCCCAGCGGAAGTGCCAGAAGCTGCACTTGTCGTTGGTCAGCACTGGATCGACCGCGGCGTAATTGTAGAACAGCACTTCCTTGCCGGGATTGCGTTCGTTGAACTTGGTCACGAAATCCGTCAGCGCGCCGGCGACGGACGAGCCGTTGCCCTGCGTGATGTAACGCACGCCGGAATCGATCGCCTTCTGCGCCTGGATGAGGCTTTCCTGCGGGTTGGTCTTGTTGTCGAGCGGAATGATTTCGACCTTCTTGCCGAGAATGCCGCCCTTGGCGTTCAACTCTTCGGCGAGGAACTGAAACGTCTTGAAACCGACTTCGCCGACGCTGGCGCCGCCGCCGGAGAGCGGATCGATGTAGCCGATCTTGACCGTCTCCTGCGCCATCGCCGTGCTGGCGAGCAGCGGCAGCGCGGCCATGATGATTTTACGCATGTCGTTTCTCCCGTGAGATTGATTTTTGATTGATCTTGGGAGGACTCTTGCGGGATAGCGGCGCATTTTTCAAGTGCGCGGTTTGTCCGAGCCTGCGAGTTAATGTGACACGGTGGCCGGGACACGTGCAGACTTTAACCGCCCACCGCCTTGACCTTTTTCACGGCACCCGCCGTTTTCGACACCGCCATGTCGCCGATGACAGCCTCCGCACGCAAAGCGTCGATCTCGGCGTCCGACAGGCCCAGCACCTCGTTCAACACGTCGGCATTGTGCTGACCGAGCGTGGGCGCGAGACGCGTGATGGCCCTCGGCAGCGTCGCGTCGCCTTCGCGGTAGGCGACCGAGGGCAACAGATGCGGCCCCATGAACGGCCGCGTCACCGCCTGCCAATGGCCGATGCCGATCAGATGCGGATCGCCCGCCAGATCCACCGGCAACCGCGCCGTGCCGGCGGGAATGCCTGCGGCTTGCAGGGTCACCATCGCGAGGTCCGGCCGCACCGTCGCGGTCCATTGCCGGATCGCGACTTCGATGCGGTCTTCTTCGGCACGGCGGCCCTCGGCGGTCGCGAGCGCTTCGTCGGCGGCCAAATCGTCGCGATGCATCGCATCGCACAAGGCCCGCCATTGATCGTCGGTCTGGACCGCGAGCGTGACCCATTGATCCTCGCCGAGGCAGGGAAAGCAGCCGTTCGGCACGAACCGCGGATGACGGTTACCGATCCGGGGGCTGGTCTTGCCGGTGGCGGATTGCTCGATGATCGAGGGCGCGACCAGCGGCAGCATCGCTTCGGTCGCGCTGAGATCGATGTGTTGG
>JANMAN010000310.1:0-8366 GCA_031359885.1 Tardiphaga sp.
TCAAGACGCTGCGCGCGCAGGGCGTGCTGCTGGCGACGATGGACGGACGGATTCGCGCCTGCACGCATATCGACGTGACCGCTGCGATGATCGACGACGTGCTGGGCATGGTGCGGGATATCGTGCGAGGGGCGTGATTGAAAGAAGCGTCATTCCGGGGCGCTCGGAGCGCGAGGTCATCGACGCTTTGCGTCGATGATCAGTGCGATGAGCGAGCCCGGAATCCATAACCACCACAGGGAGTATGGATTCCGGGCATGCGCGACGAGCCGGCTTCGCCGCCACGTCGCACATCCCGGAATGACACCTTACTCCAGCGCCTCGTACACCAGCTTCTTCAACGTCTGCTGGATGCGCTGCCGCTCGGACGGCGTCTGCTGCAACAGCACGACGAACAAATCCTGCTTGCGATCGATGATGAAATAACACCCGCTGGCACCATCCCATTTCAATTCGCCGAGCGAGCCCGGCGGTGGCGGCTTGGCGTTGCCGGCGTCGGTGCGCACCGCAAATCCGAGCCCGAAGCCGAAACCGTCGCCGGGAAAATACAGATAATCGCGCGCGACGCCGGACTCCTTGCCGATGTGATCCGAAGCCATCAGCGCGAACGTCTCCGGCTTGAGATAGTGCCGGCCATCGAGCGTGCCGCCGTTCAGGATCATCTGCGCGAAGCGAGAAAAATCGGCGATGGTGGACAGCATCCCGCCGCCGCCGGATTCCCATTTCCTGAAAATATCAGGCTGGCTTTCCATCCCGACCTTGAAGTCGGCATCTTCGGGCATCGGATTGGCGATCAGCTTCACTTTGTTCGGATCGGTCACGAAGAAACTCGTGCTGCTCATGCCGAGCGGGCCGAGCAATCGCTCCTGCTCGAACGCCAGCAGCGATTTGCCGGACGCGACTTCGATGACGCGGCCGAGAATGTCCGTCGAAAGCCCGTAATCCCAGAGCGTGCCCGGCTGTTCGGCAAGCGGCAGCCGCGCAATGCGCTCGGCCAATTCGGCGTTATCGAAATCGCCGGCGTAGATATTCGCCGCGCCGTAGATCTTGCGCCCGAGACTGTCGCCGTAGAATCCATAGGTGATGCCGGACACATGCAGCATCAGGTCTTCGACCGTGATCGGCCGTTTCAACGGCGCGAAAGCGATTGCCTTGTCGCCATTATCGAGCGTTTCCTCGACGCCGACTTTGACCTTCGCAAAGGACGGAATGAATTTGGAGACGGGATCTTTCAGCGCAAGCTTGCCGTCGTCGACCAGCATCATCGCGGCCACCGACGTGATCGCCTTGCTCATCGAATGCAGTCGGAAGATCGTATCCGCTGTCATCGGCTGCTTCGTCGCGACGTCGCGAACGCCGAAGAATTCCGAATGGACCGGCTTGCCGTGCTGCTGGATCAGAACGATCGCGCCGGGGATTTTCTTGTCGGCGATTTCCTTGGCAAAGAAGTCGCCGATCCGCGCCAATTTGGATGGCGAGAACTTTGCTCCGACAGGCGGATCGAAACTGCCTTCCGCCCGCGCTGTGGTGGCTGCGACGAGGAGCGCGCAAAGTGCAAAGACCTGCACACAGACCTGCACTATGAAACGCCGAGAGATCGCTGTTGTCATGCGCTGGATTGTAACGACTGGCGGCGCGGAGGCCAACGCAAAACCAAATGTCATTCCGGGGCGCGAACGCCTCTTGGCGGTCGCGAACCCGGAATCTCATGATGTTCAGGGTGCCCAGAATTCCGCGATTCCGGGTTCGCGCGCAGCTTGCGCTGCTCGCGCCCCGGAATGACCGGAAACCTCAAGCCGCCGGTGCGCTGACCGTGACGCCCTTCTCGGTCATCAACTGCTGCAACTCGCCGGCCTGAAACATCTCGCGCACAATATCGCAGCCGCCGACGAATTCGCCCTTGACGTAGAGCTGCGGGATCGTCGGCCAGTTCGAGAAGCTCTTGATCCCGTCGCGCAGTTCGGCGGATTCCAGCACGTTGAGGCCTTTGTAGCCGACGCCGACGTGGTCGAGGATCTGCACAACCTGGCCGGAAAAGCCGCACTGCGGAAACTGCGGCGTACCCTTCATGAACAGAACCACGTCGTTGGTCGCCACTTCGTTCTTGATGAATTGCTCGATGCTCATGTCGGATTCCTTTGCCACGCAAGACGGGGCGGGCCCGTCGCGATGATGACCGGCATATAAGGTAACGCAATCCGTTTCGCATCCCAAGCAAAATGGCGTCGCGACGCGCCGCCCGGCTGGGTCGTCAAAACCGACGGTTTTTTGACGGAAGGAGACCTCCCATTCGGCCGCCGGCCACCTATCTCTGACCGGCACGGCAAAACTGTTCTGCGGAACCGGCTGGGCTGAAGAACGTTCTGCTTCGAATCGGAGAGTTTCGTGACGAGTTCATCTACAGCCGCGCCGCTTGTGTCGTTGGATCTTGCGGACAGCCAGCCCGAAACAAGCCTCCGTGATCGCTTGATCGCGACGTTTAGGACCGTACGGGACGAGACCGAACGGCGAGCCGCGCCGCTGTCGCCCGAGGACCAGTTGGTCCAGTCGATGCCGGACGCCAGCCCCGCGAAATGGCACCGCGCCCATGTGACGTGGTTTTGGGAGCAATTCGTGCTCGTCGACCATGCTGCTGGCTACACGCCCTATCACCCGGACTACGCTTTTTTATTCAACTCCTATTACGTCTCGGCCGGACCGCGCCATGCCCGCGCCCAGCGCGGCCACCTGACCCGCCCCGGTGCCGACGAGGTGACGGCCTATCGCCGCCATGTCGATGCCGAGGTCGTGAAATACTTGCAGACTGCCGATGAGGCCACGCTCGCATCGCTGGTGCCGTTGCTCGAAGTCGGCTTCAATCACGAACAGCAGCATCAGGAATTGATGCTGACGGATATTCTGCACGCCTTTGCGCAGAATCCGATCCCGCCGGCCTATGACGCGGATTGGCGCTCTCCCAAACCGGAACGCAGCGGCAGCGATTGGATGTCGTTGAACGAGGGCATCCACACCATCGGGCATGCCGGCGACAGCTTCCACTTCGACAACGAAAAGCCGACCCATCGCGCGCTCGTCGGCCCGGTTAAGCTCGCGCGCAACCTCGTCACCAACGCCGAATGGCTCGCCTTCATGCAGGCCGGCGGCTACCGCGAGGCGGGCCTGTGGCTGATGGACGGTTTCGCGCAAGCGACCAACGAGGCGTGGGAAGCGCCGGGCCATTGGCGGCTCGTCGACGGCGAATGGCGGATCATGACGCTCGGCGGCTTGCAGCCGGTCGATCCCGACGCGCCGGTCTGCCACGTCAGCTATTATGAAGCGGATGCGTTCGCGCGCTGGAGCGGCAAGCATCTGCCGACCGAAATGGAGTGGGAGGTCGCGGTGCGCGCCGGCCAGCTCAACGATGCGTTCGGTATCGTCTGGCAGTGGACCCGCAGTTCCTACTCGCCCTACCCCGGCTACCGTGCCATCGCCGGCGCGCTCGGCGAGTACAACGGCAAGTTCATGGTCAACCAGTTGGTGCTGCGCGGCTCGTCGTTGGCGACGCCGGAAGGTCATAGCCGCGTCACCTATCGCAACTTCTTTTATCCGCACCATCGCTGGCAGTTCACCGGGCTCAGGCTCGCCGACTACGGCATCTAACAGACGACGCGTCGCGCGTTCGGGAGACGACAATGAACATCCATGTGGGTGCGTCGGCTAAGGCTTTTCAGATCGACGAGGCAAAGTCCGGATTCGCGGACGATGTGCTTGCGGCCCTGTCGCAGCAGCCGAAAAAACTATCGCCGAAATATTTCTACGATGTCGCGGGCTCCGAGCTGTTCGAGCAGATCACCGTTCTGCCGGAATATTATCCGACGCGCGTCGAACTCTCGATCCTGCGCGAGCGCGCGACCGACATCCGCAACTTCATTCCGCCCGGCGCGGCGCTGGTCGAATTCGGCGCGGGATCGACGACGAAAGTCCGGCTGCTGTTGGATGTGTGCGATTTCGCGGCCTATGTGCCGGTCGATATTTCCGGCGACTTCCTGAACGCGCAGGCGATCGCATTGCGCGACGATTTCCCCGCGCTGGATGTGCATCCCGTTACCGCCGACTTCACCGCGTCGTTCAAATTGCCCGAGGCCGTCGCCGCGATGCCGAAAGTCGGCTTCTTTCCGGGCTCGACGCTCGGCAATTTCGAGCCGCATGAGGCGTCTGGATTCTTGCGCAGCGCGCGGGAGATTTTGGGCAGCGGCGCGCGCATGATCCTCGGCGTCGATCTCGAAAAGGACGAGCGGGTGTTGTCCGCCGCCTATAACGACGCGTCGGGCGTGACCGCGAAGTTCAATCTCAACGTGCTGGTGCGGATCAACCGCGAACTCGGCGGCAATTTCGATCTGTCGGGATTTACGCATCGCGCGATCTACAACCGCGAGCGTCACCGGATCGAGATGCATCTCATCAGCCGCAAGGCACAGACCGTGCGCGTCCGCGGCCGTAGTTTTCATTTCCGCGCCGGCGAAAGCATCCACACCGAGTCGAGCTACAAATACAGCCTCGATCGTTTTCGCGCCCTCGCGGCCGGTTCCGGCTGGACGACGAAGGCGTCATGGACCGATGCCGCCGGCATGTTCTCGGTTCACGCGCTGGTGGCGTCGGACTGAGACAGAGTCATTCCGGGGCGCAGGCGGCGCTAGCCGCATGCGAACCCGGAATCTGGTCGTGTTCATCTTGACGAAATTCTCCGATGCGCAATTGCGCATCGTCGTTCGCGCCCGCCAAGAGGCGTTCGCGCCCCGGAATGACGATACGTCACGCCTCCGGCACGCCGGTTTGCAGTGCCAGCGCGTGGAGCACGCCGCCCATCTGGCCCTGCAGCGACTGGTAGACGATCTGGTGCTGCTGGACGCGGGATTTGCCGCGGAAGGTTTCCGAGATCACGGTGGCCGCGTAGTGGTCGCCGTCGCCGGCGAGATCGCGGATCGTGACGGCGGCATCGGGCAAAGCGGCCTTGATCATCGTTTCGATATCCCGTGCGTCCATCGGCATCCACATAACTCCCATCGGCGATCGCGTTTTCGGCGGCGAACCTAGCGCGAACGCTCCGCAGCGTCATCAGTAGTTGTTCAATCAGGCTAAATTCCAGCAGCTTGCGGCGCGACCTGTCATTGCGGTCGATGGCATCGGCTCTTGCCGCATCGGCCCTGGCGCGGCAACAGTGACGCCCGCAATGCCGAGAGCATCATGACATCCTCGATCGACGGCACGATGCCGACGCCCCCCACAGCGCGTAACATGGCGCTGGACCGCGCGCGGACGTTCCTCACCATCGTCGTGCTGATCCACCATGCCGTGATCCCGTATACGTTCTTCGGCCATACCGATCCGAAGTTCTGGATCGGTTTCGACGCGGTCGTCCTCGCCAATGATTCGTATTTCATGGCGATGTTCTTCCTGTTGTCGGGCCTGTTCGTATGGCCGAGCCTGTCCCATCGCAAGAAAGGCGAGTTCACGCGCGACCGGCTGTGGCGGCTCGGCTTTCCTTTCGTGGTCGGTGCGTTGACGATCATCCCGATCGCCTATTACGCGCTGGTCCCGCGCGACTCCCAGATCGGTTTCGGCGCGTTCTGGTGGACCATGGTGACGCGCGGCCCGTGGCCGAGCGGGCCGATCTGGTTCACCTGGGTCTTGCTGGTGTTCGGCGTCATTGCCGGCGCGATCTACTGGCGCGCGCCTGAGAGCGTCGATCCGATCAACCGCCTGTCGCAACGCGGCTTCACGCGGCCGCTGGATTTCTTTCTGGTGTTTCTGGCCGTCACCGCGCTCGTCTACGTGCCGTCGCGGGTGTTTTTCGGCCCGAACGATTGGTTCGCGCTGGGTCCGATCGCCGTGCAAAAAAGCCGCGTGCTGCTGTATGCGACCTACTTCGCCTTCGGCATCGGCATCGGCGCGGCGCATGCCGATCGCGGCGTGGTCGGCGCGGATGGCGCGCTGCCGAACCAATGGCGCCAATGGACCGCTGCGGCGGTGATCCCTTACGCGTCGTTATGGCTGTTGATCTATGTGAAGCGTGAAATCCTCGGCAACCCGCCGCAATTGCCCGGCTGGTACGAAGCCGCCTACGGCCTCGCCTTCGCGACGTTCAGCGCGACGATGCTGTTCGCGGTCCTTGCAATCTTCCTGCGCTTCAATCGCGATGGCTGGAGCGTGTTCGATCTGCTGCGGCGCGATGCCTACGGCATCTTTTTGGTGCACTACATGTATGTGCTGTGGCTGCACTATTGGCTGTTCGGTTTCGACATCCCCGCATTCGCGAAAGCTTCGATCGCACTGGTGCTGACGCTGCTGTTGAGCTGGGCCACCAGCGCCGCGTTGCGGCAGATCCCCGGCGCGAACCGGGTGTTGTAGCTCTTTGTTTTCGAGAAGGAATCCGCGGCGAGCACGGACTTCACCTCTCCCCGCTTGCGGGGAGAGGTCGGAGCGATGCGCAGCATCGTCTCCGGGTGAGGGGGCGTCTCGTTCAGCAAGAGCCCCTCATCCCGACCTTCTCCCCGTAAGAACGGGGAGAAGGAGCGCGCTGCCGTTTTTGCAACGCCCTACCCCTTCGCCGCCATATAGGCCGGCAACCAGCGCTCATGCGCGCTGCGCAGATGCGCGACGTGCACCGCCTGCTCGCCCTCGATCGCGATGCTGTCGCCGCCGGTGAGACCGATCTGCACGCACGGCACCTCGACCGCGCGCAGCTTCGTCATCACGCCGAGCAGATCGGCCTGCGCGACCGTCACGATGTAGCGCGCCTGATCCTCGCCGAACCAATAGGCATGCGGCAGCGTCGCGGCCGGTGCGGCATCGAGCACCGCGCCGATGTGGCCCGCCATCGCCATCTCCGCGAGCGCGATCAACAAGCCGCCGTCCGAGACATCATGCACCGATGTCGCGGTGCCGGCGTGGATCATGCCGCGCACGACGTCGCCGTTGCGCTTCTCGGCGGTCAGATCGACCGGCGGCGGCGCGCCCTCTTCGCGATGGCAGATATCGCGCAGATAGACCGATTGACCGAGCCAGCCATGCGTCTCGCCGATCACGAGGATCGCTTCGCCCGCGGCCTTGAACGCCAGCGTCGCGGATTTCGTGAAGTCGGCGAGCAGGCCGACGCCGCCGATCGACGGCGTCGGCAGAATGCCCTTGCCGTTGGTCTCGTTGTAGAGCGAGACGTTGCCGGAGACGATCGGGAAATCCAGCGCGATGCAGGCCTCCGCGATGCCTTTCAAGCAACCGACGAACTGACCCATGATCTCGGGTCGTTCGGGATTGCCGAAATTCAGATTGTCCGTGATCGCGAGCGGCCGCCCGCCGACCGCGGTGATGTTGCGCCAGGCTTCCGCGACGGCCTGCTTGCCGCCTTCATACGGGTCCGCCTCGCAATAGCGCGGCGTCACATCGCAGGTCAGCGCAAGGCCCTTCGGTCCGTCCTCGACGCGCACCACCGCCGCATCGCCACCGGGGCGCTGCACGGTGTTGCCGCCGATGACGTGGTCGTATTGCTCCCACACCCAACGCTTCGAGCACAATTCCGGCGTCGCGATCAAATTCGTAAGCGTATCGACGATGCTCATCGGCTGGGCGACGTCGCGCGCGTGCACCATTGGCAGCAGCGGCGACGGCACATGCGGGCGATCATACAACGGTGCCTGTGCTTCCAGCTCCTTGATTGGCAGATCGACCATCACGACGCCGCCATGCCGCACCACGAAACGCTGCGTCGGCGTGGTGTATCCGACGACGGCGAAATCGAGGCCCCACTTCTTGAAGATCGCCTCGGCTTGTTTTTCCTTTTCGGGCTTCAACACCATGAGCATGCGCTCCTGGCTTTCCGACAGCATCATCTCGTAAGCGGACATGCCGGTCTCGCGCGTCGGCACCGTGTCGAGATCGAGATCGACGCCGAGGTCGCCCTTCGCGCCCATTTCGACCGCCGAACATGTGAGACCGGCCGCGCCCATGTCCTGGATCGCGACCACGCAATCCGCCGCCATGATTTCGAGGCACGCCTCTAGCAACAGCTTTTCCGCGAAGGGATCGCCGACCTGCACGGTCGGGCGCTTCTCGGCGGAATCGTCGTCGAATTCGGCCGACGCCATCGTCGCGCCATGGATGCCGTCGCGGCCCGTCTTGGAGCCGAGATAGACGATCGGCATATTCACGCCGGAGGCCGCCGCGTAGAAGATCTTATCGGCATCGGCGAGGCCGACCGCCATCGCATTGACCAGAATATTTCCGTCGTAGCGCGTGTGAAAGCGCGTCTGCCCGCCGACAGTCGGAACACCAAACGAATTGCCGTAACCGGCGACGCCAGCGACGACGCCCGACACCAAATGCCGCGTGCG
>JANMAN010000320.1:0-6228 GCA_031359885.1 Tardiphaga sp.
ATGTGATGACGGCGACCAACGGCGCCGAGGCGCTGGAGGTCTGTTCGCGCGCCGAATGCGACATCATCCTGCTCGACGTGATGATGCCCGATATCGACGGCTTCGAAGTGTGTCGCCGCCTGAAGGCCAATCCCGCCACGCATTTCATTCCCGTCGTCATGGTGACGGCACTCGACAGCCCGGCCGATCGCGTGCGTGGGCTCGAAGCCGGCGCCGACGATTTTCTCACCAAACCGGTGTCCGATGTCGTGCTGATCGCACGCGTTCGCTCGCTGACGCGGCTGAAGATGATGACGGACGAACTGCGCATGCGCGCGCTGACGACGATGGAAATCGGCGTTCAGGCGCCGGAGCGCCGCGCGATTGCGGACCTCGGCATGGGCGGGCGCGTGCTGCTGGTCGACGACCGGCCGTCATCCTACGAGCGGCTCGCGCCGGTGCTCGCGACCGAACACACCGTCGATGTCGAACCCAATCCGGCCGAGGCCTTGTTTCAAGCCGCCGACGGAAATTACGATCTTCTCATCGTGTCGCTGGGCCTCGAGAATTACGACGGGCTGCGGCTGTGCAGCCAGGCGCGCTCGCTGGAGCGCACGCGTGCGGTACCGATTTTGGCGATCGCCGATGCCTCCGACAATACGCGGTTGCTGCGTGGCCTCGAAATCGGCGTGAACGATTATCTGCTGCGGCCCGTGGATAAGAACGAGCTGCTGGCACGCGCGCGCACGCAGATTCGCAAGCGACGTTACTCGGAGCATCTGCGCGACAACGTGCAGAATTCGATCGAGATGGCGGTGACCGATGCGCTGACCGGGCTGCATAATCGTCGCTACATGGAAAGCCATCTCGGCACGCTGGCCGAGCAGGCGTCGTCGCGCGGCAAGCCCCTCGCGCTGATGATGCTCGACATCGACTATTTCAAGAAGATCAACGACACCTACGGCCATGACGGCGGCGACGACGTGCTGCGCGAATTCGCGACGCGCATCCGCAAGTCGATTCGCGGCATCGATCTGGCTTGCCGTTACGGCGGCGAGGAGTTCGTCATCGTCATGCCGGAGACCGATATGCATGTCGCCGGCATGGTTGCGGAGCGGTTGCGCCGTTCGATCGCCGGCGAGCCGTTTACGGTGCACAAAGGCGCGCAGCATCTCGACGTCACGATCTCGATCGGACTGTCGACGCTGGAGCGCAAGGGCGAACCGGTCGCCGACGTGCTCAAGCGTGCCGACGTGGCCCTCTACCGAGCGAAGCATGACGGCCGCAATCGGGTTGTTTCGGCAGCGGCGTGATCTAGCGAGTGCTGCGTCATCCTGAAGTGCGAGCCGCTGCCGTTCTTACGGCAGCAAGCGAGCCTCGAAGGATGGCCGCGTGCGCCGTCGCCCTTCGAGGCGCACTGCAAGGGCGTGCGCACCTCAGGGTGACGGCTTCCACACCCCGCAAACGAAAACGGAGCCCACCGGGCTCCGTCGAAACTCGCTTCGATCAAAGACCTTACTTGATCTTGGATTCCTTGAACTCGACGTGCTTGCGCGCGACCGGATCGTACTTCTTCTTGACCAGCTTGTCGGTCATCGTGCGGGAGTTCTTCTTGGCGACGTAATAGAAGCCGGTGTCGGCGGTCGAGACGAGCTTGACCTTGATGGTGACCGCTTTGGCCATGGCGAAAACCTCTGAAATCGGAGAATCGGAACCGGGCGACCGCAGCCACCCCGGATTTGCGCCGCAACCTAGCTATAGGCCGCCAGAAGTCAAGTTTTGCGGCGCAAAGCCCGAGATAAAGCGATTCAAGCCCCCAGCAGCAGGTCCATTTGCATCCGATCGCCGACCCAGTGGAAGAACGGCACGTCGGAATCGTGCCGCAGGGGTCCAGTCGCCAGTCGTTTGCCGAGTTCGCGCAGCACGTTCTTGGTCATCGCATGCGCGTCGGCCAGTGGCTCCGAGCCGATCTCGACCCATACCAATTCGACCAGTTCGGCATCGGCGTGCACGACGCCCTCGACCTTGTGGGTAATCGCCGACGCATCGGCCGTGAAAAAACGCGTGTCGAAACGGCGGACGCGGCCGGGCGGCGTGATCGCTCGCGCGATCAGAAATAAGCTCGATGGGTCCGGTAATAAACCGGCATTGCTGAAGGATGCCCAGACGCCCGGCAAGGGCTTCACGGCACCGGCGCTCTTGCCGAGGCATAGCCCGGTTTCCTCGCAGGCTTCGCGGATCGCCGCGACAGCCAAAGCGCGCGCACGCGACGGCGGCGTCTTCGGGCTGCCCTTCATCAGATTGGCTTGGAGTTCGCTCGTGATCGGTGCCGCGACCGGAATCTTGTTGTCGGTCGGATCGACGCGGCCGCCGGGAAACACATACTTCCCTGGCATGAACACGACGCGGTCGCTGCGCTTGCCGACCAGCACCTTCGGGATCGGCCCGCTGCGGTCGATCAGGATCAACGTCGCGGCGTCCTTCGGACGATAATATGCGTGATGGTCTTCTTCTTTGCCGACTTCGACTTTGCCGGTCTCTTTTGTCTTGGCCGTATCGTTCATGTCGCTCCCGTTACGATTTTTTGATTGTGGGTTCCTCTACGGAAGCATCGCTGATCATATCGTCCTCGTCAAAGCCGTGCATGCGGAACGCCCATTGCAAGCCAACCACCGCGCCTTTGACGGGTTGCAGCAGAATAAGCGATGCGATCAGAGTCACCGGCAGATAGATTGCGAGTTGCAGCGCGATGGCAGGCGAATAATTGGTTTCGATCCACAGCGCGATCGGCACGATGATATGCCCGACGACGATGATGACCAGATAGGCCGGCAGATCGTCGGCGCGATGATGCGTGAAATCCTGTCCGCATTTGGCGCAGCAATCGTCGACCTTCAGGAATGCCCTGAACAATTTGCCTTCGCCGCAATTTGGACAACGCCCCCGCATGCCGCGCGCCATCGCATTCCACACGTCGCGCTTGTTGCGAACGCCGCCGTCGCGGGTCCAGGTCGTCGTCTCGTGCGTCTCGATGGTCATGACTGACCTTTCTTCGATTTGGCAGCGGCTCTGGCATTCTTGCCCGGTTTGGCGCGGCCCGGTTTTGACATCGCGGCTTTTGCCTTGCGCGCCTCTTTGCGTTGCTTGGTCTTGGTGGCACCGGGTTCGCCGAATGCGACCGGCTCCAGCGCCCCCTTCGGCGCGCGGCTTCGACCAGGTCCCGCCTTCGTCATATGTGGGGACGATCGACGCTGTCCGCGAGTGGCAACGCTGCCCGGCGACAGGAGTTCAAAACGCAATGCACCAGCAACGGGAGCGGCTTCGACCAGCCGCACATCGACGACATCGCCGAGCCGATGCATGGCCCCGCTGCGCGTGCCGACCAGCGCGTGCTTGGCCTCGTCGTAGTTGAAATATTCGGTGCCGAGCGTGCGGATCGGGATCAGCCCGTCCGCGCCGGTGTCGGCGAGTTTGACAAACAGGCCGGCGCGGGTGACGCCGGAGATGCGGCCCTGAAAACTTGCGCCGATCTTATCGGCAAGAAAATGCGCGATCAGGCGGTCGGCGGTTTCGCGTTCCGCTTTCATTGCGCGACGCTCGGTCACGGAAATCTGCGCCGCGACCTCGCTCAGGGTCTCGAAAGTTTCCGTGTCGGGCAGCGCGCCGTCGCCCAAACCCAGCGCGCGGATCAGGGCGCGATGCACGACCAAATCTGCGTAGCGCCGGATCGGCGAGGTGAAGTGCGCGTAGCGCCGCAAGTTCAAACCGAAATGGCCGTAGTTTTCCGCCGAGTATTCCGCCTGCGCTTGCGAGCGCAACACCACTTCGTTCACCAGCGGCTCGGAATCATGGCCTTTCACTTGCGCCAGCACGCGGTTGAACAAAGCGGGCCGCAGCGCGCCCTGTTTGGCGAACGGCATGTCGAGCGTCTTCAGAAATTCTTGGAGGTTGTGCACCTTCTCGACGCTTGGCTCGTCGTGTACGCGGTAGATCAGCGGCAGCGCTTTTTTCTCGAGCGCTTCGGCCGCCGCGACGTTTGCGAGGATCATGAACTCCTCGATCAGCTTATGCGCGTCGAGGCGTTGCGGCACGATCACGCGATCGACCGTGCCGTCCGGTTTCAGCAAAATCTTGCGCTCGGGAATATCGAGATCGAGCGGATCGCGTTCGTCGCGTGCGCGCTTCACCAACGCATAGGCGGCGTAGAGCGGCTCGAGGATCGGCGCGAGCAGGGGGCCGGTCGTGTCGTCGGGATGGCCGTCGATCGCAGCCTGCGCCTGCGCGTAATTCAACTTCGCCGCCGAACGCATCAGCACGCGATGAAAGCTGTGACTCTTTTTGCGGCCATCCGGGCCGATCACCATCCGCACCGCAAGCGCGCCGCGCGCTTCACCGGGCACCAGCGAACATAGATTGTTCGAGATGCGCTCCGGCAGCATCGGCACGACGCGATCGGGGAAATACACCGAGTTGCCGCGGATGAGCGCGTCGCGATCGAGCGCCGAAGTGGGCCGCACATAGAACGCGACGTCGGCAATGGCGACACTGACGATGAAGCCGCCGACGTTGGTCGGATCGCTATCCGGTTCGGCGTAGACCGCGTCGTCATGGTCCTTCGCGTCGGGCGGATCGATCGTCACCAGCGGCACGTCGCGCCAGTCCTCGCGCCCCTTTAACGTTGCGGGCTCGGCGGCTTCGGATTCGGCAATCGCGGCGGGCGAAAACGCCTGCGGAATTTCATGGGCATGGATCGCGATCAGGCTGACCGCTTTTTCGGTCGCGAGCGATCCGAGCCGCTCTTTGACTTTCGCCGACGCCAGTCCGTAGCCGCGCGTGGGGACCATATCGACGCTGACGAGGTCGCCGTCCTCAGCGCCCATGCTGTCGGCCTTGGCGATGTTGAGTTCGCCGCGCCCGGCCTGTTTCTTGTCGATGCCAATCAGCCGACCCGATCCGTCCGGCGAGCGGCGAAAGATGCCGAGCAGTCGCGCCTTGGCCTGATCGATCACTTTGACGACGCGGCCGCTGTATCCCTCGTCGTGTTTCTCGACCCGCAACAAGGCGCGGTCGCCGACGCCGGCCGCCGTTCCGGGGGCGGGGCGACGCGGGACGTGAATGCGGATGACGGGCTTCTCTCCCGTGGACGAATCCCAATCGAGCGGTGAGGCGAGCAACTCGCCGTCCGGATCGCGGCCGGTGATGTCGGCCATCAGCGTCGGCGGCAGCGCATTCGGCTGCATCACCACGCGGCCTTCCTTTTTGATGGTGCCGTTGTCTTTCAACTCGCGCAGGATTTGCTTCAGCGCGATCCGGTCCGCGTTTTTCAAACCGAACTCGCGCGCGATCTCGCGCGTGCCGACCTTGCCCGGATTGGCTTGAATGAACGCGACGATGACGTCGCGGGCCGGGAAGCTGCGCTCGCGGGACTTGCTCACATTCAGCCAGCGCTTTTCGTTGCGAGTTTCTTGGGCGCAGCCTTCTTCGCTGCGGGCTTTTTCTTCGCGGAGGTTTTGGCGGCCTTGACCGGCGCACGTGCAGAACTTGCCGACGCGTCGGTTTTCTTTGCCGCGGACGTTTTCGCAACGGCTTTCTTCGCGGCGGGTTTCTTTGCCGCCCCGGCGTCATCCGATTTTTTCGCCGCTGCCTTTTTGGCAGGGGTTTTCTTTGCGCCGCGCTTGGGCTTGCCGCCGCCCTTGGCCGCGCGCTCGTCGATCAGCGCGATGGCTTCGGCAAGCGTCACCTCGTCCTTGGTCTTGTCGCTCGGGATCGTCGCGTTGACGCCGCCCGCGGTGACGTAAGCGCCGTAACGTCCGGCCTTGACCGCGACTGCGCCGAGCGTCGGATGCTCGCCGAGCGGCTTGCCAGGGTCAGCGCCGAAACGGCCCTTCGACGGCCCCTTCGCGATCTTCTCGGCGATCAGCACGACCGCGCGATTGAGCCCGATGTTGAACACCTCGTCGCCCGCCTCGAGGCTGGCGTAGGTTTTGATGTGCTGCACGTAAGGCCCGAAGCGGCCGATGCCGGCCTTGATCGGCTCGCCGTCTTCCGGATGCTTGCCGACTTCGCGCGGCAGCGCCAGCAATTGCAATGCGAGGTCTAACTCGACATCGCTCGGCGCCATGTTCTTCGGAATGCCGGCACGCTTCGGCTTTTCGCCCTCGGCATAATCCTTCGGCTCGCCGAGCTGAATGTAGGGCCCGAACCGTCCGGCTTTCACCGCGACGTCGCGATCGGTATCGGGGTCTTTGC
>JANMAN010000337.1:0-9127 GCA_031359885.1 Tardiphaga sp.
TCCATTCAGGCGGTGCGCTCGCAATTTAAGACACAGTGCGCGCTCGGCGTCGGTCATTTCGGACCGCATTGATTTGGCACGAGAACGATTGATACCAGCAACTGGCCGATGAGCAGGGCCATTACCCCCCTCCCGGTTCGCTCCAACGCGCAAGTGCGCGCTTGAGCGAACCGACCTCCCCCTCAAGGGGGGAGGTGAGTCATCGCCTGTTGTCATGGCAACACCTCTCACGAACTCAATCCCCCCGCCAGCGTCGGGACGTCGAGCGGCTTGAAGCCGTAATGCGATAGCCAGCGCGTATCGGACGCGAACAGATCGCGCAGGTCCGGCATGCCGTATTTCAGCATCGCGATGCGGTCGATGCCCATGCCCCAGGCGAACCCCTGATAGACCTCGGGATCGATATCGCAGGCGCGGAGCACGTTCGGATGCACCATGCCGCAACCGAGAATCTCCAGCCAATCGGTGCCTTCGCCGAAACGAATTTCATTCTTGTCGCGACGACATTGAATGTCGACTTCGAGCGACGGCTCGGTGAAGGGAAAGAACGACGGCCGGAAGCGCATGTCGATCTTGTCGACCTCGAAAAACGCTTTGCAGAATTCCTGCAAAATCCATTTCAGGTGACCGAGATGCGAACCCTTGTCGATGACGAGGCCTTCGACTTGATGGAATTGCGGCGTGTGGGTGGCGTCGGAATCGATGCGGTAGGTGCGGCCCGGACAGATGATGCGGATCGGCGGTTTCTGGCTCAGCATGGTGCGGACCTGCACCGGCGACGTATGCGTGCGCAGCAACAGGCGCGAACCGTCTTCCTTCGGGTTGAAGAAGAACGTGTCGTGCATCTCGCGGGCCGGATGACCCTCGGGGAAATTCAGCTTGGTGAAATTGTAATCGTCGGTTTCGATATCCGGACCTTCGGCAATGGCGAATCCCATATCGGCGAAGATCGTGTTGACCTCTTCGAAGACCTGGCTGAGCGGATGAATTCGTCCTTGCTCGGCGGGGCTTTCGCGCAGCGGCAGCGAGACGTCGATGGTTTCGGAAGCTAGTCGCGCATCGAGCGCGGCGTTCTTCAGGATATCGCGGCGCGCGGTCAGGGCCTGCGTCACGGTCTCCTTGGCGAGGTTGATCGCGGCACCCTCGGTCTTACGCTGCTCGGGCGACATCTTGCCGAGCGTCGACAGCAGCGCCGAGATCGATCCCTTCTTGCCGAGCGAAGCGACGCGCACCGCTTCGAGCGCGGCCTCGTCGGCCGCAGCGGCGATGTCGGCGAGGACGGCATTTTGGAGCGAAATCAGATCGGACATAGCTTCAGAGCCTTTTGCAGGTCGCTCGCAGACCGACAAAACGAAGCCGTCATCATCCGCGAAAGCGGATGAGCCAGTAACCCCGGTGTCAAAATTTCAGTCGGCGGCTACTGGATGCCCCGCTTTCGCGGGGCATGACGCCATAAGTCGGATGTCCGTGAGCGCGCCGAATGCGGTCGGTGTTCAGGCGGCCTTGGCGGGCTCGGCCGGCAGCGCGGCTTTGGCCTTTTCGGCGATCGCCTGGAATGCCGCAGGCTCATGGACCGCGAGATCCGACAGCACCTTGCGATCCACTTCGATGCCCGACTTGGCGAGCCCGTTGATGAAGACGCTGTAGGTCATGCCGAGCGGACGAACCGCGGCATTGATGCGCTGGATCCACAACGCGCGGAAGGTGCGCTTCTTGCGCTTGCGATCGCGGAAGGCGTATTGCGCGGCCTTCTCGACCGCAGCCTTCGCGGTCCGAATGGTGTTCTTGCGCCGGCCACGGAAACCCTTGGCGAGCTTGTAGACTTTCTTGTGCTTGGCATGAGCCGTCACACCGCGTTTGACGCGAGCCATGACCGATCTCCTAAAAAGAGGACGTTGAAAACAGGACGCCGCCTATTGGCGGCAGGGAGTGGACGATCAGGCGTTCGGCAAGAAGTACTTCTTGACGTTATCGCCGTCCGTCTTGAACAGCACACGGGTGCCGCGCAACTGCCGGATCTGTTTCTTCGTCCGCTTGATCATGCCATGGCGTTTGCCAGCATGGGCCGACATCACTTTGCCGGTTCCGGTGACTTTAAAGCGCTTTTTAGCGCCCGACTTGGTCTTCAGCTTGGGCATTTTGCTCTCCTGTTGCCGCACGATGAATGCGCCCGGAGGCGCTGTGCAGGCTTGAAATGCTCGTTAGAGCGTTGAAAGTGCTCGACTTTACATCCTTACGGATCTGGTCGGCACGGATCATCGACACGGCAGCCCTTAATCAGCCGGGCGATGAAGGATCGGCTTATGGCAGACGAGGCGGATATTGGCAACGATTAAGCACAATCGGAGCTCTCGCGACGTTGTGAGCAAGAAAGCTGCAACCGATCGGGGGTGAGCTGCGTAGTTCGACACGTTGCACCGCTGATTACTGGAATGACCATGCCCGTTACGACGTCCACCGCCGGCCCCGATCATGCGAAAACCCGTGCTATCGGCACGTCCGAATGGAAGTGGCTTTCGTTCTTGGCGGCAATGTTGGTCGCGATCGTGGTCGACGGCATGGCGGTCTCGGATATGAACAAGGCTGCCCCTGGCGCAACGGTCACCAGCGAGCAGGCGTCGATTACGATGCCGGCCGATCGCTGTGGCGCGGGCTGTTCGATCATGATGGCGTCCAATCAGAGCCCGGATAGCCTTCGCTAATCCGCCTTCGCTAAGGCGGTCTATAATCTCAAGCCCCACCGCGCGGCGATTGCCGCGACAGGATCGCTGCCAGCATCAATCCACCGATGAGGCCGACGTGCTGAAGCGCGATGGCGAGTTCGTTGCTCGCGCCATGGCCGTTCAGATTCCAGAAGTCATGCGCGATCGGGATCGTCGCTAATGTGAAGATGGCCAAAGCGCCTGCGCCCGACCAAGCCCGGCGATTGACGATCACCAGCAACGAGCCGCCGAGCAACACGAAGATCACCAGCCAATTGATCGGCCCCGCCGGACGCAGCCCGTAGGCCTCGATTTCATCGACGCTGGCTGCGAGATTGAACAGCCGCCGACACCCCGAGGTCCAGTACGGCAGCGTCAGAACCAGTCGCGCCAGCACCAAGAATGCCGGTTGGTCGAGCAGTCGCGCAATCACGGCCGGCACGGGATGCTCCCACGAAACGAAAAGGCCCGCCTGATCAGCGGGCCTTTCGACATTAGAACGTGGGTGCTTGCAAATTTACAAACGCGATCGCGGCGATGCGATCGACAAACAACGGTCAGCGCGGCGCCAAAACCATGACGACCTGACGGCCTTCGAAGCGCGCGTCCTGTTCGACCTTGGCCAATTCGGCGACGTCGGCCTTCACCTTGTCGAGCAGCTTGGTGCCGATTTCCTGATGCGCCATTTCGCGACCACGGTAGCGCAACGTCACCTTGACCTTGTCGCCTTCCTCGAAGAACCGCAGCATCGCACGCATCTTCACATCGTAATCATGGTCGTCGATCATCGGCCGGAGCTTGATCTCCTTGATCTCGACGATCTTCTGCTTCTTGCGGGCTTCCGCGGCTTTCTTCTGCGCGGAATACTTGAACTTCCCGTAGTCCATGATCTTGCAAACGGGCGGGTTCACGTTCGGCGAAATCTCGACCAGATCCATGCCGGCTTCCATCGCCAGCTTGATCGCGGCGATCGTCTCGACATTGCCATGGTTCACGCCAGCCTGATCGATGAGCTGGATTTCGTGATTGCGAATTTCATCATTGGTGCGCGGCCCGTCTTTTGTCGCAGCGGGCGGGGCTCTGTTGGGACGGCGAATGGGTGTCTCTCCGGTGTTGTTGCAGATGTCGTCTTGAAGGCAAGTAGTCTGACGGAATATGCCGCAACCGGCAAGGTCGGTTGCATCGGCAAACGCCGAAAACCGCCGCAGGCGCGGCTTTTGGGCCACGCGCAGCGACGTTTACCAGTGATTCCAAGGTAAAGCGCCCCTTGCTGTTTCGCAAGCAGCCGCGTTGACGATGGGCGGCCTTGCGGCCCATACGGGGCGATGACCATCGCGACTCCGCCAGAATTCATCGCCGTCGGCGTCGGCGACGCCATGCGCCGCATCGCGGTTCGTGCCCGCACGGGATCGTCCCCCGGCCTGTTTTGGCTCTCTGGCTTCAATTCCGACATGGAGGGCACCAAGGCGGTCGCGCTCGACGACTGGGCCGCCGAGCAAGGCCGATCCTGCATTCGGTTCGACTATTCCGGCCACGGTCTCTCCGAAGGCGCGTTTATCGACGGCACCATTAGCCGCTGGCTGGAAGAAAGCCTCGCGGTGTTCGATGCGTACTGCAACGGGCCGCAGATCGTCGTGGGGTCGTCGATGGGCGGCTGGCTGGCGCTGCTGCTGACGCGCGAACTGAAAAAACGCGGCGTAGCGTTGGCGGGTCTGGTGCTGATAGCCCCCGCGCCTGATTTCACCGAGGCGTTAATGTGGACCAATTTCCCGAACGACGTGAAGCGCCAGATCGAAAGTGAAGGCGTCTGGATGCGGCCATCGGCCTATGGCGAGCCCTATCCGATCACCCGGGCTTTGATCGAAGACGGCCGCAAGCACCTTCTGCTCGGCGGCGCGATCGATATCGGCTGTCCCGTCCGCATCTTGCAAGGCGCGCAGGATGCCGACGTCCCATGGAAGCATGCGTTCGAGCTGGCGCACCGGTTGCCGGCCGACGATGTGGTGCTGACGATGATCCAGGACGGCGACCATCGGCTGTCGAGGCCGCAGGACATCGCGCGGCTGATCGCGACGGTGGCGGAGTTGTCGGCTGCATAGTGGACCGTCATCACCCGGCAAGGGCCGCCGGCGACGTCTTCGTCGTCCGGTCGCGCCCGAAGACCGGGTGACCCAGTACTCCGCGATGCCGATGGTTGATCTCGACGCTCTGGAATACTGGATCCCCGATCGACGCGCGAAAGAGCGCGCTTGTCGGGGATGACGGCTCAGGCAGGAGAGAGGCTCCACTCGTCTCGAACGCTTGCGTCGCTCTCGTTATCCGTTCGCATCCTCGCCAACGCATCGAACTCATCGCGCGTGAGCAATTGCGACAGCGCCCACACCGCCGCGCCGCGCACCAGCGGATCGGGATCGTCGAGCAAACGCGTGGCGTCCGCCACCAACGCCGCATCCCCCGAATTGCCGATCGCGATCAGCACGTTCCGCATGAACCGCGCGCGGTGGATACGCTTGATCGGCGACTTCGTGAACAGCGCGCGGAATTGCGCATCGTCGAGGCGCGACAACTCGCTGAGTGACGGCGCGCGTAACGCGTCGCGCGCGGCGAGCTTGGCCTCGCGGCCGGTTTGCGCGAATTTATTCCACGGACACGCGGCGAGGCAATCGTCGCAGCCATAGATGCGGTTGCCGATGGCTTTGCGAAATTCGCGCGGGATCGGTCCTTTGTTTTCGATCGTCAAATATGAAATGCAACGTCGCGCATCTAAACGATACGGCGCGGGGAATGCATCTGTCGGGCATGAGTCGAGACAGGCGCGGCACGAGCCGCAATGATCGCCGTCGAATTGATCGCGCGGCAGATCGAGCGTGGTGTAGATCGCGCCGAGAAATAGCCACGAGCCGAAGTCGCGCGACACGAGATTGGTGTGCTTGCCCTGCCAGCCCAATCCTGCCGCCTGCGCCAGCGGCTTCTCCATCACCGCCGCCGTATCGACGAAGACTTTGACATCGCCGCCGGCGGTGGCGACGAGCCAACGCGCGACCTCCTTCAGCCGCTTCTTGATGAGGTCGTGATAATCGTCGCCCTGCGCATAAACCGAAATCGCGGCGTGGCTGCGTTGCGCGAGGATCGCGGTCGGGTCGGCATCGGGGCCGTAATTGACGCCGAGCATGACGACGGAGCGGACCTCGCTCCACAGCACGCGCGGATCGGCGCGCCGCTCCGGGTTGGCGGCGAGCCAGTCCATTTCGCCATGCGCGCCATCATCAAGGAATTGCTGAAAGCGCGGCCCGGCCTCGGCGATGCCCGCGGGATCGGCGATGCCGATGACGTCGAAACCGCAGGCGAGGGCTTGGGCGGCGAGGGCGTCGCGGACATGATTGATGTTCGTCATTCCGGGATGTGCGCTCTTGCAGCGCAAGCTAAGTTGCACAATTGTGCAACTGGGAATCCATACGCCCTGTCGTGGTTATGGATTCCGGACTCGCTCATTCTTGCAAAATAGACGCTTCGCGTCATTTGGCTACGAACGAGCGATCCGGAATGACGCAGCTTCAGAAATCCAGGTCCACATAGGTCCGCGACGCCGGGACGCCCGGCAACCACTCGCTCAACAACTGGCGGAACGACGGACGCGATTTGATCCGCGCGTACCAAGCCTTCGCCGCGTCGTCCTCGCTCCATGGCACGTCGCCCAGATAATCGATCGCCGACAGATGCGCCGCCGCGACCAGATCCGCGTAGCTCAGCCGGTCTCCGGCCAGAAAATTCCGCGTTCGCGCCAGCCAGCCGATATAGGCCAGATGGTAGCGCACATTGGTCGTCGCTGCGCGGATCACGTCCATTTCCGGCGGACCGCCGCCGTCGTCTTCGCTCATGAAGCGTTTGTAGATGCGTTCGGTCACCAACGGGCCGCTCGCCTCCTCGAAGAACTTCTCGTTGAACCACGCCGTCAACCGACGGACCTCGACGCGATCGGCCATCGATGACGGCAGCAGCCGTCGATCGCCGGCTTCGAGGCCATGGGCTTCATCGAGGTATTCGCTGATGAGGCTCGCGCCCGGCATCGACGGCATGCCCTGCGCGAGCAGAACCGGCGTAGCGGCTGCCGGGTTCAGCACCAAAAAGGCCTCGCGGCGCTCCCATGCGCGTTCCTCCACCAGCCGCACGTCGAGGCCGTATTCGGCGACGGCGAGGCGGATGAATCGCGATTGCGGGCAGAACGGATGATGATACAGCGTAAGCATGAAGGCCTGGGTGGTGATTGCGGGCGTCGTGCGGTCGGTGCGGACCGTCTGTGATGGTCCGGTTCAGCGAACCTGATCGGTGCCACTGATGGTGACCGATGTCACTGATAGTTTCCCGATCGTTAACAAAGCCTCTCCAAGGGAGCGGCGCATCGAAGCGGGCAACCTAGCGAACGAGGCGGGTGGGGCAACCCGTGCGTCGATATTTTTGGCGTTGCGGCACGCCCACGAACAGGGCAGAACGGCCCGGCCGTTTTGCGGCGACCTTCAGAACGGACCATGCCCATGCTTTCCGACGCCATCAGGGCCGTGATTCTCGGCATCGTCGAAGGCGTGACCGAGTTCCTGCCGGTGTCGTCGACGGGTCATCTGCTGCTGGTCGAACGGTTCTTGGGGCTCGACGAGAGCGGCTTCTGGAAGAGTTTTGCCGTCCTGATTCAGCTCGGCGCGATCCTGGCGATTCTGGTGCTTTATTTTTCGCGGCTGTGGACGATCGCGCTCGGGCTGTTCGCCGGCGATCCTGCGGCGCGGCGTTTCGTGATCGGGGTGTTGGTCGCATTCCTGCCGGCAGCGGTGATCGGAGCGTTGGCTGGCGGTTACGTCAAAAGCTATCTCTTCAATCCGTGGGTGGTCTGCTTCTCGCTCATCGTCGGCGGCGCGATTCTGTTGTGGGTCGATCAGATCGACCTGGCGCCGGTCGAGCACGACGCGACGACCTTTCCGCTGTCGATGTATCTCAAGATCGGCTTCGCGCAGTGTTTGGCGATGATCCCGGGCGTGTCGCGCTCCGGCGCGACCATCGTCGGCGCGATGCTCCTCGGCGCGGACAAGCGCGCTGCGGCGGAGTTCTCGTTCTTCCTGGCCATCCCGACGATGGTCGGCGCGTTCGTCTACGATCTCTACAAAAGCCGTGCGGATTTGACGACGGACGGCTCGATGACGATCGCGATCGGCTTCGTGGTGTCGTTCATCACCGCGATCATCGTGGTCCGCACGTTTCTGAACTACGTCACCCGCCATGGCTTCACGCTGTTCGCGTGGTGGCGCGTGATCGTCGGCACGCTCGGCCTGATCGCGCTGGCCTTGGGGAAGTAACTTCTCGGCCGTCGCCCTTCGAGGCCCTCGCAAGCGTTCGGCACCTCAGGGTGACGGCGTCATCCTGAGGTGCCCGCCGCTGTCTTGCGGGCCTCGAAGGATGGCCGCATCCGAGAACCTTCTAGCTCGTGCCTTTGTGCGCGAACTGCCCGGCAGCGCGGAAGCGCCACAGATAGGCCGGCGCGATCGCTTCGAGCGAATCCGGCGCGATGCCAAGTCCTTGCAGCGTGCGGCCGTCCGCGATCGCAGCGTCCGACACGACGTTGTCGTCCTTGAGCAGCGTCACCTGATCCGGCGTCAGCTTCAGCGCGCCCGGCGCGAATTGCAACGCCATCGCCTGGATCGATGCGAGCCCGAACGGCAGCGGCAGCAACATGCGCTTGCGTTCGATCACCTTGAGGATCAGTTCGATGATCTCGCGCATCGACATCACTTCGGGGCCGCCGAGTTCATAGACCGCGCCGGGCTTCGTCTTGCCATCGACCGCATCGGCCACGGCGGCCGCGACGTCGTCGACATAGACTGGCTGTAGTTTGGTGTCCGCGCCGACGAGCGGCATCACCGGCGACAGGCGCGCCATCCCGGCGAAACGGTTGGTGAACTGATCTTCCGGGCCGAACACGACCGACGGCCGCAAGATCGTCGTATCCGGCAGGATGCCGAGCACGGCCGCCTCGCCCTCGCCTTTCGATCGCGCGTAGTGCGAGACCGCCATCTCGTCCGCGCCGATCGCGGAGACGTGCACCATCCGTGCACCGGCGTCGGCCGCAGCCTGCGCGATCGCGGCGGCGCCGTCGCGCTGCACGCCGTTGAACAGTTGCGCGCCGCCCTCGGTGAGAATGCCGACGAGATTGATCGCGACGTGGCTGTCGCGCATCGCGGCCTTGAGCGACGCCGGATAACGCAGATTGGCCTGCACGGCATGGATTTGTCCGACCCGGCCGAGCGGCTGGAGATGGCCGGCGAGTTCCGGCCGCCGCACGGCGACGCGAATGCGGTAATCGCGTTTGGCGAGCGCGCGCACGACGTGGCGGCCGAGAAAGCCCGAACCGCCGAAAACCGTAACGAGCGTGTCGATGGGCG
>JANMAN010000398.1:0-2907 GCA_031359885.1 Tardiphaga sp.
GGCTCGATCGTGCAGCTTGGCGAAATCCTGATGCTCGGCGGCGAGAGCCCCGTGCTCGGCGTGCCGATGGTCGCAGGCGCGAGCGTTGCAGCGGAGGTGCTGCAGCATAAGCGTGGCGCCAAGGTCATTTCGTTCAAGAAGCGTCGGCGCAAGAATTCGAAGCGTAAGCGTGGTTATCGCGACGAGATCACGGTGCTTCGCATCACGGAAATTCTGGCCGATGGCAAATCGCCGTCGATCGGACCGCGTCCGAAGCATGTGAAGGCTGTCCCCGCGCCGAAGCCGGCCGAGGATGCCGACGACGAGTAATTCGATGTGCGGCAGCGTGCTTTGAGCGATTCAAAACGCGCCGCCTGCTCGTTGACAGACTTTTGAGATCAATTCGTCACGCTGGTCGCTTAGACAGCAGAGAAGTTGGAGACGAGCCATGGCTCACAAAAAAGCAGGCGGTTCATCGCGTAACGGCCGTGATTCGGCAGGCAAACGCTTGGGCATCAAGGCCTATGGCGGCGAGCACGTCATTCCCGGCAACATCATTGCGCGCCAGCGCGGCACCACCTGGCACCCCGGCCTTAATGTCGGCATGGGGACCGACCATACGCTGTTCGCCAAGGTCGAAGGCCGCGTCGAGTTTCGCGCCAAAGGTAACGGGCGCACGTTTATTTCGGTTGTTCCCAATACGGCACCAACGATGGCCGAAGCTGCCGAGTAACAGGCAGTCTCCATCGAAGTCTGCCGGGTCTCGTTGAACCGGCGGAGCATCCAAGGCTCTCAAGGGAAGACGGGACACCGTCTTCCCTTTTTGTTTGGCGCGTCGGTCCGCATAAGACGGATGATGCGCGCAGGAGCCTGCAATGCTGCAAGATGTTCCGAACCCGACGCCGCTGTTCGAGAGACCGGACCGCTCGCGCGTCGTCATCGAGACCGAGCGGCTGATGTTGCGCCGGCCGACGGCCGCCGACGTGGTGTCGATCGCGACGCTCGCGAACGATCGCCGCATCGCCGAGATGACGCGCCGGCTGCCGCATCCCTATCGGGCCGAGCACGCTGCCATTTTCGTCGCGTCGTTGGCATCGAGCGCGACGCATGGCGGCGACGCGGTGTATCTGATCGAACATCTGCATACGCCGGTCGGCATGGTCGGCATCGACTGGCGCGACGCGACCGCGCCCGAACTCGGTTATTGGCTCGGCTGCGAGCATTGGGGCCGGGGCTTCGGCACCGAAGCCGCGCGCGCGGTCATCGACGACGTGTTCGCGGATACGGATATGGAGCATATCGTCGCCAGCGCGCGAGTCGCCAATCCGGCGTCGCGCAACATTCTGGAGAAATGCGGTTTTCAGTGGAACGGCGTCGAGCTGCACCGCTTCGAGGCGCTGGGCTCGTCGACGCCGGTGGACTGTTTCCGCCTCAGCCGCAGCGTGTGGTCGTCGCTGAAGAACTGGGGCGTCGCCACACGGCGGGAGGGGTGACGGCACGCGGCTGTTGAAATTGCCCGCCAGTCGCGATAATCTGACCAGTATGACTAGATCGCTCAATCCTACACCGACCGGACATTGGTTGCTGCAAGACGCGAAGGCGCGGTTCAGCGAGTTGGTCCGGCGTGTTCACAGCGAAGGAACGCAACTTGTAACGGTCCATGGCCGCGACGAAGTTGTGGTTATCGCTGCTGATGAGTTCCGTCGCCTGCAAGGAAACGTCACCGGCAATGCGCTAATCGAGGCCATGCAGGCTTCTCCGCATCGCGATGTCGAGATCGAGCCCGATCGCGCGGCAATGCCTGTGCGCACAGTCGTGGTATGACGGGCTGGCTGCTCGATACGAATGTTCTGTCCGAATTACGTCGTCCAAAACCCGATCGGAATGTCTGTGCGTTTATCGCCAGTCAGCCACTCGAAAAACTTTACGTAAGCTCAGTGACCTTCGCGGAAATCCGTTTTGGAATTGAACTTATTACCGATGCCGAGCGCCGGTCCGATCTGAATGACTGGCTGGCGCAGCGAGTGCGACCGATGTTCGCGCAACGCGTTCTCGACGTTTCGGAAGACGTCATGCTGAAATGGCGACTGCTCGTGGAGAGTGGTCGGCAAGCCGGACATACGTTTTCGCAACCCGACCTCATCATCGCGGCGACCGCCGTGCATCATGGGCTTACGATCGTTTCGCGCGACCTCAAGGACTATAAGAAGGCCCACGCTCCTGCATTCAATCCATGGCTCTATACGTCCCCGGCCTGACGTTACGCGCGTCCTCTACCCCACCGGCGGGACCACAGCGGCCGGCTTGCCGAGGCGCTGTTCGCGCAAAAAGATATACAGCCCCGCGCCGATGATGATCGCGGCCCCGATCAGCGTCGCCCAGGACGGCACGTCGCCGAACACGACATAACCGAACATCACCGCCCACAGGATCATCGAATATTGATACGGCACCACGACGCTGGCGGGCGCGAGAATGAGCGAGCGGTTGATCGACAGCAAGGCCATCACCGAGATCGCGCCGGCCACCACGAACAAGCCCGCATCGGCCCAACCCGGCGTCACCCATGTCAGCGGCGCGAACATCGCGCCGAACAGGAGCGTGCCGACGAACTGCGCCGAGGCCAGCACGATGTCCGGCGTCGCACGCAGCGAGCGCGTGATCAGCATCAGACCGGCGAAGGAAACGCTGCCGCCGAGCGCGATCAATGCCGGCCAACTGACGGTTTGGGCGGACGGCCGCAGCGCGATCAGCACGCCGCAGAATCCGACGAGGATCGCGGACCAGCGCCGCCAGCCGACGCGCTCGCGCAGAAAGATCGCGGCGGCGGCCGTGCCGAAAATAGGCGCGGCGAGATAATAGGTAATCACGTCCGCCAGCGGCATGACCGACGCCGCCCAGAAGAACGCGCCGACCTCGGCGGTCGAC
>JANMAN010000413.1:0-4282 GCA_031359885.1 Tardiphaga sp.
GCTGTAATGCTCCTCGACTTCGCCCTGCAATCCGTAGGTCTTGCGGACCACCAACGTGGTCAAGATCGTGAACACGATGCACAGAACGAACAGCAGAATTGCGAGCCGCCAATTGATGTAAAGCGACAACGGCAGCAGCACGGCCAGCGAGACGATCGAGGCGAAGTGCTCGCGGAAAAATCCGAGCCACAGCCGCCACAACGCATCCGTGCCTTGCAGCATCACCTTCATCAGGCGACCGGAATGCGTGCCGGTGTGGAAGGTCAGCGGCAGTTGCATGATGTGCTCGAAATAATTCGTCAGCACGGCCTGCCGTTGACGATGCGCGAGGCGATCGGCGTGCAACGCCACGACCGCACCGCAGCCGATCGTGAAAATCCCGAACGCGACCCAGGCTGCCAGCAACGGCCATGGCGAGGCCACCTCGGCAGCCATCGCACCGGTCGATAGATTGCCCGACAGCACGTCGATAATCCGACCGAACAGCACCGGTTCGGCGAATTGTGCGACCGCCAGCGCCAAATTCGCGCCGGCGAGAATCCAGCCGAGCCGCGTCTCCTTGCCGAGCAGATCGAGCACGCGAAGGTATAATCGGGGAAGCGACATGCGGAGCGCCTTGCGAACAGAATCGCAATCTAATCGGTCGCCAAGCCGGAATATAGCCGCCGGCGCGAACGATCCCGCGCAAAAAAGTATCGCGCGCGCGAACGATACGCCCGCGTAATTGGCCGCGACGAATTCGACCGGGCCGATGTCGGAACTTTCGATCGAATGACAGGTTGCCCGTCATCTGAATTCGCCCGCCGGGCATAACGCAAAGGACCGTGACATGTTGATGCGCAATCCGACTGCACCGCTGTTGAAACGCGCCGCCCTTGTGGCGACCGTCGCGGCGTTTGCAGCAACAATGGCGCAACCCTCGATGGCTGCCTCGAACACCTCGAGCAAAGCTCCTGCCGGCATATCGGCAAAAGCCAGTGCCGGTGATGTGACTGATTTCAGCTCGCAGCGTCGCCGCACGTCGCGCGGGGGTGGATACGGCGGTGCCGCAGCAGCCGCTGCATTTGCCGGCATTGTCGGCACAGCAATTGTCGCCTCTCAGGCCAATCGCGGCTATGGCTATGGGGATCCCTATGATTCCTATGCCTATAGCCCCGGTTATGACGCCGGCGGCCCGGGTTACTATGGCGGTGGACCAAGCTATTATGGCGGCGGATACGGCCGCGACCCCAGCACCTTCGGTGGTTCGACCTATCAGGGCAACGGCAGCCGCTGGTAATGGCATAATCGGTTTGAAAGCCGGCCTCGAACAGGCCGGCTTTCATATCAACATCTAGAAAACACTAACCGTTAAGAGATTGTCGCACCAAGTGCGCTACCCTTGCGGAATGGCTGATTCGATCGATCGACTCTACCTGGCCGTGATGGCCGCTCGGGATCTCGATCCGGCAACGTCCCGGACCGCGAAGCTGTTTCAGCGTGGCCCGGCCCAGATGGCGAAAAAGCTCGCCGAAGAGGCGATCGAAGTCGTCATCGACGCCGTCAACGGCAATACCGAGGCCGTTGTCCGCGAAAGCGCCGATCTCATCTACAATTTGACTGTGTTGTGGGCGTCCGCCGGTGTCTGCCCCGACGACGTCTGGCGCGAGATGGAGCGTCGCGAGACCATGCTCGGCATCGCCGAGAAGCTGCCGAAAAGCAGCGTTTCGAAAGCGCTCCCCAAGAGTCTCGACAAGACCGGCGAGTTTACAGCTCCCTCGATCGCTCCCACCGTCGTCAGCGACGGGCGACCAATGGTCGCGCTTAAGGTCCGACGCGGCCGCGCACCGCATTGATCGAGCTTCGTGCAGCCGCTTTGGCATGGACAAATCAACGCGGTGATGGTTGATCGCGCCGATGCTGAGACGGATTTACGATTGGTGCATCGCCGCCGCCCACAAGCCCTATGCCATCTGGATCATGGGGGCCGTGTCGTTCGCGGAAAGCTCGTTCTTTCCGGTGCCGCCGGATGTGATGCTCATTCCGATGGCGTTGGCGCGGCCCGAGCGCGCGTGGTGGTACGCGTTCATCTGCACGGTCACATCGGTGGCCGGCGGCATCGTCGGCTACGCGATCGGCGCGTTGCTGTATGACAGCGTCGGCGCATGGTTGATCCAGCTTTACGGTTACGGTGACAAGGTCGAAGCATTCCGTGCCGGCTATGCCGAATACGGCGCGTGGATCATTCTGCTCAAAGGCCTCACGCCGATCCCTTATAAGCTCGTGACGATCACGTCGGGCTTCGCCAATTATAATATCTGGCTGTTCATCCTGCTCTCCTTCATCGCCCGCGGCGGCCGCTTCTTCATCGTAGCGATCCTGCTCAATCGTTACGGCACCTGGATTCGCGCGACCATCGAAAAGCATCTCGGGCTATGGGTGACGCTCGGGGCCGTCGTGCTGGTGCTGGGCTTCGTGATTGCCGTGAAGCTGATCTGACGTTGTCGTCGGATGGTCATTTGCGCTGTCGGCCTCGAAGAGTAGACTCGAACGCATGACCCGACATGCGCCGTATCGCTCACTGTTCGTCATCGTCTTCGGCGCGACGCTGCTGCTGAATGCGTCGTCGGCGTCGGCACAACGAGCACCCCAGAAAGCAACAACGCCGCCGCAGCAAGCGGCGTCCGAACCGCCCGCAGCGACGCCCGAACCGGCTCCCGCCGTCGCAGAAAAGCCCGGGCTCCTCAACGAAATCGGCAAGCTGTTCGTCAAACCGGCCGACCTGTTTCCGTCGCTCAAGCCGTCGGACGCGGCTGCGCCGGTTGCGACCCCGGCACCGCTCGGCGACGCCGATGTCGCGACGCCACCAGCAATCGCTGCACCTGTGGCTCCGGTCGCACCATCCGCCGCACCCCCGACGACCACGGCCACCGCGCCCGCGAAACCCCAGGCCAATCTGGTGCCGCAGGTGATCCGCGGCCGCGCCGTATGCCCGGTGTCGTCGAACGGCGCGCCGGATTGCAAGGCCGGGGCGGATAAGCTGTGTCAGGACAAAGGCTTCGCGAGCGGCAGCAGCCTCGACATGGATTCCGCCAAGACCTGCTCGACCAAGGCGTTGCTGCAAGGAGCCCGGCACATCCGCGACATCTGCAAGACCGAGAACTACGTTACCCGCGCCATGTGCCAATAGGCAGACCCGGGCAGGCTCTTGCCGCAGCGCGTTGGATTTTCTTACCGCAGTGCGATTGCTTTTGCCGGAACTTCTGGCATCGTCCCCGCGCCTGCCGGACGACGATCCAGCCAAACAGCGCCCGCTGAATAAACGACAGAGGAAATCCTGCGATGTCCATGCCTGCCTTGTTCAAGGGACGCCTGTCCCTGCCGGTGATCGGCGCGCCGCTGTTTATCATTTCCGTGCCCGAGCTTGTGATCGCGCAGTGCAAGGCCGGCATCGTCGGCTCGTTTCCCGCGCTAAATGCACGTCCCGCCGCGTTGCTCGACGAATGGCTGGTGCGGATCAAGAAAGAACTCGCCGCTTGGGACAAGGCCCATCCGGACCGGCTGTCTGCGCCGTTCGCCGTCAATCAGATCGTCCACAAATCCAATTCGCGACTCGATCAGGATCTAGCCGTCTGCGAAAAACACAAAGTGCCGATGATGATCACGTCGCTCGGCGCGCGCGAGGAGTTGAACCAAGCCGCGCATGGCTGGGGCGGCATCGTCTTCCACGACGTCATCAACCAGAAATTCGCGCACAAGGCCGTCGAAAAAGGCGCGGACGGCTTGATCCTCGTATCTGCCGGGGCCGGCGGCCATGCCGGCGAATTGTCGCCCTTCGCCTTCGTCGCAGAGACCCGCGAGTGGTTCGACGGCCCGATCGCGTTGTCGGGCGCGATCGGCAACGGCCGCGCGATCCGTGCAGCGCGCACGCTCGGCGCGGACTTCGCCTATATCGGATCGGCTTTCATCGCGACCCAGGAAGCCAATGCCGTGCAGGGCTACAAGGACATGATCACAGCGTCCGGCGCGCAGGACATCGTCTATTCGAACCTGTTCACCGGCGTCCACGGCAACTATCTGCGACCGTCGATCGTCGCGGCGGGCATGGACCCTGACAATCTCGCGGTCTCCGATCCCTCGAAGATGAATTTCCAGATCGACGACTCCACCGGCGAGCGTGCCAAGCCGAAAGCGTGGAAGGAAATCTGGGGCTCCGGCCAGGGCGTCGGAAGCGTCGCCAAGGTGGTGCCGGCGGCCGAACTGATCGCCCGGTTCAAGAAGGAATACGACGAGGCGATCGACC
>JANMAN010000441.1:0-1639 GCA_031359885.1 Tardiphaga sp.
GGAGTGTTCATGGCGGAGTTGAAGGCTGACGTTCTCGTTCTCGGCGCGGGTATGGTCGGCGTGTCGGCGGCGTTGCATTTGCAACAACGTGGCCGCGATGTGGTGCTCGTCGACCGGCACGGCCGCGCCGGCGAAGAGACCAGCTATGGCAATGCCGGGCTGATCGAATGCGCGTCGGTATTTCCCTATATGTTTCCGCGCGACTGGCGGCAGGTGTTGCGTTACGCGATGAATCGCTCGACCGAGATGCGCTTCCATGTGTCGGCGCTACCGGTCGAGATGCCGTGGCTGCTGAAATATTTTCTGTCGTCGTCGCCGGACGGCGCGCAGCGCAGCGCAAAGGCCGCGCTGCCGCTGATCACGCGCAGCCTGATCGAGCATGAGGCGTTGATCGCCCAGGCCGGCGTGCCGGAGTTGCTGCGCAAGACCGGCTGGATCAAGTTGTTTCGCACGCACGCCAGCCTGGAAAAAAGCCTGCTCGAACTGGAGGAGGTGCGCAGCTTCGGCATCGACGGCAACGTGCTCGACGCCGCCGGCATCGCCGCGCACGAGCCTAACCTGACCGGTGATTTTGCCGGTGCGATCCACTGGCCGAGTCCCGGTTTTATTCCCGATCCCGGCGCGCTTGCCAAAGCCTATGCCGATCTGTTCGTGCGCAACGGCGGGCGGTTTATCGCAGCGGATGCGCGAACCCTGACGCCATCCGGCGGCGGTTGGCGCATCGCAACGCCCGACGGCGGCGTCTCGGGTTGCGACGCGGTCGTGGCGCTGGGGCCGTGGTCGGATGCGATCTTCAAGCCGCTCGGCTACGACATCCCTCTCGCGGTCAAGCGCGGTTATCATCTTCATCTCGCGCCGCGCGGCAATGCGGTGTTGAACCATCCGATCCTCGATGCCGATCGCGGTTTTCTGCTGGCACCGATGAATCGCGGCATCCGGCTCACCACGGGTGCGGAGTTCGCGCGCCGCGATGCGCCGCCGACGCCCGTTCAGATCGATGCGGCGTTACCGATGGCGCGCGATCTGTTTCCGCTCGGCGAGCCGCTCGAGGCCAAACCCTGGATGGGCGCGCGGCCGTGCTTGCCGGACATGCTGCCGGTGATCGGCCGTGCGCCGAGGCATCCGGGACTGTGGTTCGATTTCGGCCACCAGCATCACGGGCTGACGCTCGGCCCCGTCACGGGGCGGTTGCTCGCGGAGATGATGACCGGCGAGACGCCGTTCGCAGACCCCGCGCCGTTTAAGGCCGAGCGGTTCGGATAAACCCTCACGCCGCTTGCATCGATGCGTCCGGTGGCGATACTGACGATGTCGTCATGCTCCGCTGGGCATCTCGCATCATCCAAGGGGCAAGCTCATGAAAGTCACCGTCGAAGTCGATTGCACGCCGCTGGAGGCGCGCGCCTTTTTCGGATTGCCCGACGTCCAGCCAATGCAGGCAGCGATGATGGACAAGATGCAGGACAAGATGATGGAGAACATCGACAAGTTCTCGCCCGAGAGCATCATCCAGAGCTGGTTCACCTTCGATCCGAAGATGGCCGAGCGCTTCGGCGACATGTTCGTCAACATGACCGGGCTCGGCGGCGCGGTTCGCGCAAAGGATAAGTAGCTTCAACGCAGAGGCCGTCGTCCCGGC
>JANMAN010000448.1:0-1695 GCA_031359885.1 Tardiphaga sp.
CGACCGCCTCGACCGTGGGCGACACGAGGCCTGTGATCTCGATCAGCCACGGGCCGAGGAGGCCCTGCGCCCCGAAGACCAGCACGTAGATTAGGCCAGACACCACCGGCGAGACCGAGAACGGCAGGTCGATCAGCGTCACCAGCAGGTTCTTGCCCCGGAACTCGAACTTGGCGATGGCCCAGGCCGCCGCGACGCCGAAGACGAGGTTGAACGGCACCGCGATCGCCGCGGTGATCAGGGTCAGCCAAATCGCCGAATGGGCGTCGGCCTCCGTGAAGGCGGCGAGATAAGCCTGCCATCCCTTGGCAAAAGCCTGGACGAACACGGTGACGAGCGGCAGCACCAGGAACAGGGCCAGGAACGCGATCGCGATCGTGATCAGCAGCCAGCGCACCGGCCCGCCCTCGGTGACGACGCTACCCGTCCGGTCGGCTCCGACGGGAGTCATCTCTGCGACCGCCCTAGACATAACCGAATCTCCGCCGGCTCCAGGCCTGGATCAGGTTGATGGCGAGCAGCGTCACGAAGGAGATGCCGAGCATGATCGTGGCGATGGCGCAGGCACCGCCGTAATCGTATTCCGAGAGCTTGATGACGATGAGCAGCGGCGCGATCTCCGACACGTAGGGCAGGTTGCCGGCGATGAAGATGATCGAGCCGTACTCGCCGACGCCCCGCGCGAAGGCGAGCGCGAAGCCCGTCAGCACCGCCGGGATCAACGGCGGCAGCACCACCTTGAGCAGCGTGTGCCAGCGCCCTGCGCCCAGCGTCGCCGAGGCTTCCTCGATCTCCTTGTCGATCTCGACGATGAGCGGCTGCACGGTGCGCACCGCGAAGGGCAGGCCGATAAAGACCATGGCGATGTAGATACCGAGCGGTGTGTAGGCCGCCTCGATCCCGAGCTTGGCGAGTTGCGCTCCGACGAGCCCGTTGGGGGCGTAGAGCGCGGCGAGCGCGATGCCCGCCACCGCAGTGGGCAACGCGAAGGGAAGGTCGACCACGGCGTCGACAACCTTGCGGCCGGGAAATTCGTATCGGGTCAGCACCCAGGCCACGATGAACCCGAAGACGGAGGCGGTGAGCGCGGCCAACAGCGACACGCCGAAGCTGACGCGCAGCGCGCTCGCCACCCGTGGGTCGGTGGCGACATCCCAGATCCCCGAGACGCCGAGCCCAGAGGCACGCAGCACCAGGGCGGCCAGCGGCAGCAGCACGATCAGGCTGAGCACGGTCAGGGTGTAGCCGAAGGTGATCCCGAAACCGGGGATCACGCTCGGCTGGCGAAAGCGCCGTCTGGGGCGGATGGGATCTGACATGGGATGCCTGAGCTCGCGAACTCTCCTCCCCCTTGTGGGGAGGAGTTGGAGGTGGGGGTGGCTGGGTGACCCTCAACCTGCGGAGGTCAGCGGAACCACCCCCACCCTAACCCTCCCCACAAGGGGGAGGGGATACTGTTCAGCCTTACTGCCCCGCCTTGCTCAACTGGTCGAACAGCCCGCCGCTGTCGAAGTTCTTCTTCTGGATATCGTCCCAGTTGCCCTGAAGATCCTCGATCTTGAAGAGCTTCACGTCCGGCAGGAGGGCGAGGTCCTTCTTGTCAGCGGCTTCCGGGCGGCTCGGGCGGTAATGGTGCTTGGCGAACAGCGCCTGAGCCTTGTCCGAGTAGAGGAACTGCAGGTAGGCCTCGGCCGC
>JANMAN010000512.1:0-2593 GCA_031359885.1 Tardiphaga sp.
GTGTCGGTCCGCGACCGCGTCATCCAGTCGTATGAAGACATCATGCGGATGCCGATCTGATGTTTTTCGTCATTGCGAGAAGCGATGACGAAAGCTGCTGCTTTGAATAGGAAAACTTGAATGACCGGCGCAGAAACCCTCGACGTCGCGCGCGACGCGGTCTGGACCATCGTCATCGTGTCGGCACCGCTGATGGTGGTCGGCCTTGTCGTCGGCGTCGTGATCTCGCTGGTGCAGGCGCTGACGCAAATTCAGGAACAAACCCTGGTGTTCGTCCCGAAGATCATTGCGATCTTCGTGACGTTCATTCTCGCGCTGCCGTTCATGGCCGACATGATGCACAGCCACATGATGCGGATATCGTCGCGAATCATCGGGGGTTAGCGCAGAGTCGCCGCCATGCGTATCGACGTTTCCCTGCTGCCGGCCCTCGCTGCCGCCTTCATGCTGGTCTTCGCCCGCATCGGCGCGATGGTGATGCTGTTGCCGGGTTTCGGCGAGACCAACATCCCCGTCCGCATCAAACTCGGCATCGCGCTGTTGCTGACCCTCGTGATCCTGCCGGCGCATCGCGGCGCGTACCAGATCGACATGCAGTCGATGTCGTCGCTGATCGTGCTCGCGATCCATGAAATCGTCATCGGCATCATTCTCGGCGCGACAGCGCGCGTGACGCTGGCAGCGCTGCAAACCGCCGGCTCCGTGATCGCGCAACAACTCGGTTTGGGATTCGTGACGGCGATCGATCCGACCCAGGGTCAGCAGGGCTTGCTGATCGGCAACTTCCTGACGCTGCTCGGCGTCGCTCTTCTGTTCGCGACCGACACCCACCATTTGATCATCGCGGCGCTCAGCGACAGCTACAAGATATTCACGCCCGGCGAGATGATGTCGTCGGGCGATGTCGCGGCCTTGGCGACGCGCGCCTTTGCGGCCGCGTTCAAACTCGGGATGCAGCTCGCCGCGCCGTTCCTCGTCTTCGGAGTCGTCTTCAACGTCGGGCTCGGCGTGCTGGCGCGGCTAATGCCGCAGATGCAGGTCTATTTCGTCGGCGTCCCGCTCTCGATCATGATCGGCTTCGTGATCTTCGCGGCGATCCTGGCGACCATGATGGGCACCTACATGGATTACTTCGTCGGCGTGCTGCACAGCATGATGCCAAGGACATAAGAGAGTATCATGTCCGAGGACAGCGACGAGAAAACACATGACCCCACACAGAAGCGTCTGGACGACGCGCTAGCGAAGGGTGATGTCGTCAAGAGCCAGGAGGTCGGCACCTGGTTCGTCATCGCCGGCAGCACGTTGGTGCTATCGTCGTTCGGCAGTTCGATCGGCAGCGGCATCCAGGTGCCGCTGCGCAATCTCCTCGCCAATTCTTGGATGATCCGAACCGACGGCGCGGCGCTGCTATCGCTCGCTCAAAACCTCGGCACCAGTCTGATCGTGGCGCTGGGTGTGCCGCTCTTGATGCTGATGCTCGCGGCGGTGGCCGGCAACATGATCCAGCATCAATTGGTCTTCTCGGCCGAATCGTTGACACCGAAATTCAGCAAGTTGTCGCCGCTGGCGGGCTTCAAGCGCATCTTCGGCAAGCAGGCGATCGCGAATTTCGCCAAGGGCCTGTTCAAGCTGATCGCGCTCGGGACGGTAATGGTCGCCGTGCTGTGGCCTGAGCGGCATCGTCTCGATGCCATGCTGCATTACGATCCCGCGGTCATCCTCGGCATCACCGTGACGCTGACGCTGCAATTGATGGGCGCGGTCGTGGCGTTGCTCGCCGTCGTCGCGATCGGCGATTATTTCTTCCAGTACCGGCAATGGTTCGAGCGCCAGAAAATGTCGCTGGAAGAAATCAAACAGGAAATGAAGCAGTCGGAAGGCGACCCGCACATCAAGGGTCGTCTGCGGCAGTTGCGTCATGCCCGCATGAAGAAGCGCATGATGGCGGCGGTGCCCAAGGCCTCGGTCATCATCACCAACCCGACCCACTATGCCGTCGCGCTGTCCTATGAGCGCGGCATGGCGGCGCCGATCTGCCTCGCCAAGGGCGTCGATGCCGTCGCGCTGAAGATCCGCGAGGTCGCGGGCGCGCACGACATCCCGATCGTCGAGAACGTGGCGCTAGCGCGCGCCCTTTATGCGGCCGTCAAAATCGACGACGAGATTCCGGTCGAGCACTATCAGGCGGTGGCGCAAATCATCGGCTATGTGATGGGCCTGAAGCGCGGATTTTCCGGACGGCCGGCGTGACGCAGGCTGATCGCTCGAGCTGTTCCTGCATGATCCGCTTGCGCAACGGCTGTCGATTCAGGCACTCAGGAGCGGGCGCAACCGCGCCCGGACTATTCAACAGGCGCGCGCAACGATGACATCCCGAACCATTCCAGAGCTGTCGCGCGACCCGGCCCCGTCGGGGCCCGAGCCGGTGCGGCGCAGCGGCAGCATCCTGCTGGTGTTGCTCGTGGCCGGCGCGATCATTGTCGCGGCCGTCACCTTCATGACGCTTGGCCGCGCGCAGGCGCAGCCCTATATCCTCGGCTTGTTGGCGCTGCTGGCCATGGTCGGTCTGTTCTCGCTGTTCGCCTGGGCC
>JANMAN010000550.1:0-3224 GCA_031359885.1 Tardiphaga sp.
CTCGACCGACACCAACGCATCCAGCGGGATCATCGCGCCGGCATCCGAGCGGACATAGATGAAACGCAGATCGTCCGGCGAGGTGCGGAAATCAGATTCCGACGACAAGCTGACGCGATAGGTGCGGCCGAACAGCGTGAAGTCGTTCACGTAGAGACTGCCGAAGCCGCTCTGCATCGTCTCGAAGATCGAGTTGATCGGCACGCCCAGCGTCTTGGCCTTGTCGCGATCAACATTGATTTTGTACTGCGGCACCGATGTCGAGAACTGCGTCGTCACGCCCGTCAGTTCGGGCCGCTTGGCGGCTTCCGCGACGACCTTGTTGGCGGCGTCCGCCAACGCTTGCAGCGATGCGCCGCTCCGGTTCTGCAGATACATCTCGAAGCCGCCGGTGGTGCTGATGCCCTGGATCGGCGGCGGGTTCAGGCCGAACACGTTGCCGTCCTTGAACTGGCTATTCAGTTTGGCCAGCGACGGCGCGATCTGACGTGCGTCGGATTTGGCCTCCGTGCGCTCGGCCCAATCTTTCAACGTGATGAACGCGACGCCGGCATTGGCCTTCTGCGCGCTGGAGAGAATGTCGAAGCCCGACAACGAGACGATGCCCTGTACCTCGGGCATGTTCTTGATCGCCTCGGCCGTGGTCGCCGAAATCGCGCGCGTGCGGCTCAGCGACGACGCCGGAGGCAGTTGCGTGACCATGAGCACGTAGCCCTGATCTTCCTGCGGGACGAGGCTGCCCGGCACCTTGCTGAACAGCAGCCCCGTGGCGGCGAGCATGACCGCGACGACCGCGAGCGAGATGAAGGTGCGCTTCAGGAAGAACGCGACGATGCTGCCGTAGCGTTCGGTCAGCCAATCGAAACCGCGATTGAAAATCCGGAACGGTTTGGCCGGCTCCTCGTGCTGTTCTTTCAGCAGCAACGCGGCAAGCGCCGGCGACAGCGTCAGCGCGACGATACCGGATATGACGACCGACACGGCGATGGTGACCGCGAATTGGCGATAGAGTTCGCCAGCAAGGCCGCCGAGAAACGAGACCGGAATGAACACCGCGCAGAGCGTCAGTACGATCGCGACGACCGGGCCGGAGACCTGTTCCATCGCCAGAATCGCTGCCTCGCGCGGCGATTTCTTTTCGGTGCGCATGATGCGCTCGACGTTTTCCAGCACGACGATGGCGTCGTCGACGACGATGCCGATCGCGAGCACCAGCCCGAACAGCGTCAGCAGATTGATCGAAAATCCGAGCAGATACATCCCGGCGAAGGTACCGATCAGCGACACGGGAACGGCGATGACCGGGATCAACGTCGCGCGCCAGCTTTGCAAGAAGATGTAGACGACAGCGATGACGAGGATGATCGCTTCGATGAAGGTCTTGATGACCTCTTCGATCGAGACCTCGACGAAGCGCGTCGTGTTGAACGGGATTTTGTATTCGAGCCCGTCGGGAAAGCGCTTGGACAATTGGTCCATCGTGGTCTTGACGCTTTTCGCGACGTCGAGCGCGTTGGCGCCGGGTTGGAGATAAACCCCGATTGGGACGGTCGCCGCGCCGTTGAACGTCGCCGACAGGCTGTAATTGAGTGCACCGAGTTCGACGCGCGCGATGTCCTTCACGCGCAGTGCGCCGCCGAAGGAATCCGAGCGGATGATGATGTTCTCGAATTCGCGCGGGTCGGCGAAGCGGCCCTGCGTCGTCACCGAATAGGTGAAGGTCGTGGGGTCTTTCTGCGGCTCCTCGCCGAAGCGGCCGGCGGCGAACTGCGCGTTCTGCTCGCGGATCGCGGCCGCGACGTCGCCAGGCGTCAGGTTGAACTGCGCGAGCTTGTCGGGCCGCAGCCAGATCCGCATCGAATAATCCGATGCGCCGAACAGCGACGCGTCGCCCACGCCGGGCGTGCGGCGCAACTCGTCGATGATGTTGATCAGCGCGTAATTGCCGATGAAGATCGTGTCGTAGCGATTGGTCGGCGACGACATCGTCAGCACTTGCAAAATCGCGGACGAGCGTTTTTGCACGACGACCCCCTGCCGCGCGACTTCGGCCGGCAGCAAAGGCGTCGCGCGCTGCACGCGGTTGTTGACGTTGATGGTGTTCTGGTCGGGATTGGTGCCGATGGCGAAGGTCAGCGAGATCGTCAGCGTGCCCGCGCCGGTCGACGTCGAGCGCATGTACAGCATGTTCTCGACGCCGTTGATCTGCTGCTCGAGCGGTGCTGCGACGGTCTCTGCGATGGTCTGCGCCGATGCGCCCGGATAGCTCGCGGTGACGGTCACCTCGGGCGGCACGATCGCCGGATATTGCGCGATCGGCAGCGCCCGCATCGCAACGAAGCCGGCGAGCACGATGACGATCGAAATGACGGCGGCGAAGACCGGCCGGTCGATGAAGAATTTCGAAAACATCTACTTCGCCTGCTGCTTGCTGTCGGCGGACGCGGGCGTCGGCGTCGTATCGGCCGCCTGAGCATTGAGCTTGTCGTTCGGCTTTTTGAGATCGGCGGGGACCGGCTTGATCGTCACGCCCGGGCGCATGCGCGCGACGCCGTCGACGACGATCTTCTCGCCGTCGTTCAAGCCGCCCTTGACCGCCCAGCCGCCGTCGACCTCGCGGTCGAGTTTGATCGGCCGCACCGACGCGCCGGTATTGGCTTCGTTGACGACATAGACGAACGGGCCTTGCGGGCCTTGCGACACCGCGCGTTGCGGCACCACGAACACCTGTTGCAGCGTGACGCCGGACAGCTTCACGCGCACGAATTGGTTCGGCAGCAGATGGCCGTCCGGATTGGGAAAGATCGCCCTGATCTGCAAGGTGCCGGTGCGCGGATCGACGGTCGATGCGGAGACGTCGAGCTTGCCCTTCGTCGGGTCCGGCGAGCCGTCGTTGGATTGCAACGTCACGCCGATGTCTTCCGGCTTCAGCGGCTTGTCGCGCGCCTCATTGAGGTCGCGCAGTTCGACGAATTCGGATTCGCTCGTCGAGAAGTTGACGTAAGCCGGATCGAGCTGCGTCATCGTCGTCAGCACGGTCTGCTGCGCCTGCGCGAGCGAGCCTTCCGGCGGCGACGTCAAGCTCGTCGGTCCGGAGATCGGCGCGCGCACGGTGGAGAATTCGATGTTGAGCTTGGCGGTCTGGATGTCCGCCTGCGCGCCCTGGATCGCGGCGCGAGCGAGATCGCGGGCGGCGCGGGCGTCTTCGAGCTGCTTGGCGGTCG
>JANMAN010000559.1:0-2537 GCA_031359885.1 Tardiphaga sp.
CGTCGATACCGATCACGTCCTCGATTTCGGCCCGGGCATTGTCGGGGTCGGCCTGCGGCAGGTCCATCTTGTTGAGCACAGGCACGACCTCGACGCCGAGTTCGAGCGCGGTGTAGCAGTTGGCCACCGTCTGCGCCTCGACGCCCTGGCTGGCGTCGACCACCAGCAGCGCGCCTTCGCAGGCCGACAGCGAACGGCTCACTTCATACGAGAAGTCGACATGCCCTGGCGTGTCGATCAGGTTCAGGTTGTAGATGCGGCCATCGCGCGCCGTGTATTCGAGCGACGCCGTCTGCGCCTTGATCGTGATGCCGCGCTCGCGCTCGATGTCCATCGAGTCGAGCACCTGCGCTTCCATCTCACGGTCGGTCAACCCGCCGCAACGCTGAATCAGACGGTCCGCGAGCGTGCTTTTGCCGTGATCGATGTGGGCAATGATCGAGAAATTTCTGATGTGATCCATGCTTGCTGCGATGTGCTCTTGCGTGCGCCTCAACGCGTTACTGCAACGGCGTGTGCGTTGCGGCGCAGGCTCTTATCGCGAAGCGATGTGAAGGCCGAAAGGCCATGCCGAAACCAAAAAAAAGGCACGTCGAACGATTGACGCGCCTTCCAACAAAACGATTGGCAACTGCTTGTTGGGATTTCATTGTAGTCAAAAGAGGCCGGCTGCAAACCGCGTCGTTGCTGGATTTCTCGCCGTTGCAGACCGCCAACACAGAAATCCATCAACAGCTTATCCACAAACACTTGTGGATGGCATGGGGATAGTTTCAACACGCTGAAATCGTTGTGCAATTCAGCCAAAAATCCGTTATCTGGCAGGCGATTCTAGCGGCCTGCAATTGGAATCGACCTCAGACGTTCGATGTGAGTGCAAGCTCACTTAAGTTCAACCAACAACCTGACCGCTGCGGCGAAAAGGCACCGTGCTCGATCGCCGCCCAAATCCCATCTCGCGGAAAGACCCGTCGCCATGACAGGTCGAATTCAGCGTCCGGGTCGGATGATCAAGAAGTTGACGGCGTCACCACGCCGTACCAGCACCGTTACGGCCTTGCCCTTGTCGAGCTTGGCGACGAGCGATTCGAACTGCTTGGCCGACGTGATTTCGGTGTTCTCGAGCGAGAGCAGCACATCGCCCTCGCGCACACCGGCCTTCGCGGCAGCACCGTCGACACTTTCGACGCGCACGCCACCCTTCACCTTGAGCTCGCGGCGCTGCGCTTCGGTGAGGTCGGCCACCGACAGACCCAGGATGCCCGGCGGCGATGCCTGCGGCTTGGCCGCGTCGCGTGCTGCCGCCGCAACGGCGCGTTCGGGTTCGAACTCGACGACCATCACGCTCACGTCCCGGTAAGCGCCGCGCCGGAACAACTGCAGCACGACCTTCGATCCGGGCTTCGCGCCTCCCACCAAACGCGGCAAGTCGCCGACCTTGTCGATCGGCCGGCCATCGACCTTCGTGACGATGTCGCCGGCTTCGACGCCCGCCTTATCGGCCGGCCCGCCCGCCTCGACGTTGCGCACCATCGCGCCCATCGGCTTGCCCAGGCCGATCGACTCGGCCACGTCTTTGGTGACCTGATCGATCGCCACGCCGATGCGGCCGCGGATCACGCGCCCGCTCGTGCGCAGGCTCTCGGAGACGCGAATCGCCTCGTCGATCGGGATCGCGAACGAAATGCCCATGTAGCCGCCCGAGCGGCTGTAGATCTGCGAGTTGATGCCGACCACCTCGCCGCGCATGTTGATCAACGGCCCGCCGGAGTTGCCGGGGTTGATGGCGACATCGGTCTGGATCAGCTTGACCAGGTCGCCGGTATCGCGCGCCTTGGCGCTGACGATGCCGGCGGTGACGGTGCTCTCGAGGCCGAACGGCGAGCCGATCGCGATCACCCACTCGCCGACCTTCAGTTTGTTCACGTCGCCGACGCGCACGATCGGCAGACCGCTTGCCTCGATCTTGACGAGCGCAACGTCGGAGCGCTTGTCGGCACCGATGACCTTGGCCTTGAACTCGCGCGAATCGGTCAGCGTGACGAAGACTTCGTCAGCGCCGTCGACCACGTGCGCATTCGTCATCACGTAGCCATCGGCGTTCAGGACGAAGCCCGACCCGACGCCGCGCGTCTGCGGCTCGGCATCCGGCGTGGGCTGCGGCGCGCGCGGGTTCGGACGGTTCGGCTGGCCGGGCTGGTTCGGGATCGGGATCCCGAAGCGGCGGAAGAATTCGAGCATGTCGTCGTCGATCTCCGGGGCAGCACCGCCGCGCGCCGAGCGCGCGCGCTGAGTGGTTCGGATGCCGACGACTGCCGGGCCGACCTTCTCGACCAGTTCGGTGAAGTCGGGCAGTCCTTGCGCGCTTGCCGCCGGCGCCGCCAGCGCGACCGTCACCGCGAACCCGACCGCGACCGCGCCGAGCCACGCACGGCGGGCCATCACGGTTCGAGCAAATTGAACGGATTGAAATCGTGCTTGGCTCAAGATCGTTTCCTCGGACGGTTCAAATTGGATGGGGCCACCGCGGCAGCGAT
>JANMAN010000621.1:0-2536 GCA_031359885.1 Tardiphaga sp.
CGACGATCGCGAGGCCGAACCAGGTCACCGCATATTGAAGGTGGTTGTCCTTCAAGCGCACATCGAGCGGGCCGGGCTTGGGCGTGCCGTTCGCCGGCACCGGCGCTTCCAGATCGATATAGAACGGCGCGACATCGCCCCAACCCAACACCCGCGCGATCGCGACGTGATCGCGTGTAAACCACAGCCGCTTGTCGGCATTCTCCGCCGGCGTCAGCGTGCCGGCCGCCTCCGGAAATCTCAGATAGCCAGAGAGGTTGACCGGCGCGCCCGTGACGAGAGGCGCCACCGCGCGGTCCTGCTGCGGCCGCTCCTGCATCGTGTTCTGCACGAAGCCGGCATTGACGACGACGCGCCCGCCGCCGGGCAGCATCGCCGGCAGGAAGGCCCAGGTGCCGGGACCGGAAATGTCGGTCCGCACCGCCGAGCCCGAGCTGTAGACCATCGCGTCGGGTTTGCGCTCATAGGTCGCGGTCAACGTCACGCGCTTGAATTCGTCCCGCGCCGGATTGAGGTCGCTCCATTGCGCTGCCGGTGGCAGCGCGACGGGCGCGGTCGCGAGACGCTCGGTGAGCGCGTCGATCAGCGCATGCTTCTCGCTGCGCCGCTGCAATTGCCACGCGCCGAGCGACGCCAGCACGCCGACCATCACGGCTGCGATGACGGCAAGCCCGACCACGCCGCGTTTGCGGGCCACGACGGCGCTCATGGTTTGTCCTTCAAAGTGAGTTGCCCTTCGGCGGCCTTATGATGGAATTGCAGCGCGATCAACAGCGACTTCATCGACCGCAGCGGCAACAGCGTCGTCGCGAGAATGAGCGGCCCCCACAACGCGGCATGAAGCCAGAACGGCGGCTGATATTTCACTTCGACGATCAGCGCCGCGGCGACGACGATGGCGCCCGAGATCATGATGATGAAGATCGCCGGGCCGTCACCGGCATCGATGAACGCGTAGTCGAGACCGCAATGGGCGCAGCTCGGGCGCAAATCGAGGAAGCCTCGATAGAGCTTGCCCTCGCCGCAGCGCGGGCATTTGCACGCAAGCCCGCGAAGGGCCGATCGGGCAAGGGTGGGGCGTGGCGTCAGGTCAGGCATGAACGCTTTCGTCTGCTCAGCGTGGCCGCAGAGGAGATGCGTAGGGTGGGCTAAGCTCAACGCCGAAGCGTCTTCGCGGAGGCGGAGCAAGCCCACCGATGCAACGGGATGTAAGCCCGCGTGGGCACGGCGCAAGCCGAATGACGAAGACGTCGTCGGCCGCGCCTTAGCCCACCCTACGGCGCTGCATCAGAAACAAAAAAGGGCGGCCTGAGAGCCGCCCTTCCTTGCCATTCAATCGCCATCAATGCGCGCCGGCGACACCGCCGCCATGGCCCCAGACATAGATCGACACGAACAAGAACAGCCAGACCACGTCGACGAAGTGCCAGTACCAGGCGGCAAACTCAAAGCCGAGATGCTGGGTCGGCGTGAAGTGGCCGGCATAGGCGCGGAACAGGCAGACGATCAGGAAGATGGTGCCGACCAACACGTGGAAACCATGGAAGCCGGTCGCCATGAAGAACGTCGCGCCGTAAACGTTGCCCGAAAACGCGAAGGCCGCGTGGCTATATTCGTAAGCCTGGACGCAGGAGAACACCGCGCCGAGGATGATCGTCAGGATCAGTCCGTATTTGAGGCCCTTGCGATCGCCTTCGAGCAGCGCGTGGTGGGCCCAGGTGACGGTCGTGCCCGACGTCAGCAGGATGAGCGTGTTCAGCAGCGGCAGGTGCCAGGGATCGAAGGTCTCGATGCCCTTCGGCGGCCAGACGCCGCCGAACAGTGCTTCGCGCGCGGCGTGGACGGTGTCGCCGGGAAACAGCGACGCGTTGAAATAAGCCCAGAACCACGCGACGAAGAACATCACTTCGGAGGCGATGAACAGGATCATGCCGTAGCGATGATGGATCTGCACGACGCGGGTGTGGTCGCCCTTGTACTGGGCTTCCTTGATGACGTCGCTCCACCAACCGTAGAACGTATAGAGCACGCCGATGGTGCCGGCGCCGAACAGGATCGGCGCACCGACGAACATCTTGTGCATCCAGGCGACCGCACCGACCGCCATGACGAACGCCGAGATCGAGCCGACGACCGGCCAGGGGCTCGGATCGACGAGGTGATAATCGTGGTGTTTGACGTCGGTCGTGGCCATCGGTCTTCTCCGTTAACGAGCAGGGCCGAGCCCTGCGCGTGTCGTCTCGTTATTTAAAGCTGACGCGGCGTCGCGTCAAAGCAGGAATCAAGGGGTTCGTCATTCCGGGATTTGTCATGGCCGGCTCTTGCCGGCCGTGGCGAAGGCCCGGAATCCATACTCCCTGCAGGGGTTATGGATTCCGGGCTCATCTCATGTCGCGCAAGAATGCACGATATGAGATGCCCCGGAATGACAGAATTTTTGCTGCATCATCTTAGTCCGCAGACGGGTCTACAAATTCCCCTTGCGCTTGTCGGTTTCGGTCTGCGCCAGCGGTTTCGAGGCGGTGTCGCGGACCGG
>JANMAN010000671.1:0-4949 GCA_031359885.1 Tardiphaga sp.
TGTCGAGGGTCTGTTCGATGTCGGTGCGCGAGCCAAGGTCGCGCTCGATCCAATCGTCGGTCGAGGCCTCGAAACCATCACCCGACCCGCCGAACTCGCCATCGTCACCCGCGGAGGTGATCTCGCCGCGGTCGTGATCGAGGGTAGGCTCCCCGGCGACTGGAACCTCCGGACCGGCGCTGGCGCGTTCCAGCAACGGGTTCCGTTCAAGCTCGTCTTCGACGAATGTGGTGAGGTCTAAATTGGAGAGCTGCAGCAGTTTGATCGCCTGCATCAGCTGCGGCGTCATCACCAGCGACTGAGACTGGCGGAACTCTAATCGTTGCGTTAACGCCATGAAAACAAGAACCGATCCCAAAAATGGTCCGTTTCTTGCTTATTCTTTTCCGAGCGACATGTACATGTCTTGACGAATTTTAGATTCGGAGTAGAGCAGCTTTCGCCGAGCGCAGTTAAAGCCGGAATTCCTCGCCCAAATACAGGCGCCGAACGTCGGGATCGGCCACGATCTCCTCAGGCGAGCCTTCCGTCAAGATTTCGCCCGCGTAGACGATGTAGGCGCGGTCGGTCAATCCCAGCGTTTCGCGGACGTTGTGGTCTGTGATCAGAACGCCGATGCCGCGATTTGTCAGATGCCGCACCAGATCCTGGATGTCGCCGACGGCGATCGGATCGATGCCCGCGAAGGGCTCGTCGAGCAGCATGTAATTCGGCCGCGTCGCCAGCGCGCGCGCGATCTCGACCCGGCGGCGCTCGCCGCCCGACAACGCGATCGATGGCGATTTCCGGAGCCGCGTGATGTTGAATTCCTCAAGAAGACTATCGAGTTCCTTCTCGCGCTTCTTGCGGCTCGGTTCGACGACTTCGAGCACCGCACGGATGTTCTGCTCCACGGTGAGGCCGCGAAAAATCGAGGCTTCTTGCGGAAGATAGCCGATGCCCAGTCGCGCGCGCTGATACATCGGCAATCTCGTGACGTCGTGGCCGTCGAGTTCGATGCCGCCTTTATCGGCCTTGATCAGACCGGTGATCATATAAAACACCGTCGTCTTGCCGGCCCCGTTCGGGCCGAGCAGGCCGACAGCTTCGCCGCGACGAACGTAGATACTGACGCCGCGCACGACCTGCCGCGAGCCGAAGCTTTTGTGAATGCTGTGCACCGCAAGATAACCGGCGCGACCGGAACCGCTGCCGTTCTTTTTCGACTGCGGTGCGGGTTGCGGCTGCGGCCGGGTTCGCTGACGCGCGACAGGCTTCGCATTATGGTCAGCCGGCTCGAACATGCCCTCCGAATCGTCAAGCGATGTGATGTCCGCCTCGGGCTGCAAGGCCTGGCGCGCGAAGCCTTGCGGTCCGCGTTTCGTCGTGCGCTTACCTAAAAGACCGAAGAGATTCACCATGCGCGCATCGGCTTATTTTTGTTTCGTCGGCTTCGGCGCACCCGCAGGCTGCGCCGCGCCGGGTATCGGCAGGATGCTCGCGGGCCCGCCCTGCGCGCCCGGCGGACCGGATGACGACTGAAACAGACCCTGCACGCGGCCGGTGTCGGATTCGACACGCGAGACGCCGCTGGTCATATCCACCACCAGGCGATCGCCACGCAGCACGTTGAGGCCTTGCGTAAGAACGACGCCGCCGACCATGGTGACCAGGTTGGTCTTGGTGTCGAAGATCGCGCTCTCGCCGGTCACGACCTGATCCTTTTGCGTGACGATGACGTTGCCTTTGGCTTCAAGCCGGCGAATCGACGAACTGCCGGCAGGCCCCGGCGTGGCTGCTTTCATCGGCGTCTTGGGTGCAGCCTTTTGTGTGCCCTTCGCGCCGGTCGTGTCCGCGCCGTCGTAAAACACCACGAGCGTTTTCGACTTCATCGTGGTGTCGCCCTGAACGACTTTGACGTCGCCGGCGAAGGTCGCCTCTTTTTTCTTATCGCGCATTTCCAGCGATGCTGCTTCGATCTGAATCGGCTGATCGCGGTTCTGCGAAAATCCCTGCATCGCGTTCGGCACGCCCGATACCGCGCTCTGCGCGCGCGCGCCGATAGGCACGGCGGTCATCACCAAGCCGATGAGCGCGGCGCGGCTGAAACTATTCGGCAGGCGGATCATGCTAGAAATCACCTTGCCTCAACCCGGTTGCCGGAGGATGAACGCGTTTTCGTCGCCGGAGCAGCCACCGGCGCAGGTGCAGGGGTCGTCGTCGCTGTCGTATCGGCAGGCGGATCCATCACAAGACGCATGACGACGTTGCCCTCGAAGCGGATCACATCGCCCTTGTCGGTAAGCCGCAGCCGGTTGGCCCGCACCGTGCCGTTCGTGAGTTTGACGTCCACGCCGTCGTCGGTGGACACCGAACCCTTGGCGATATCGACGGACGCCTGATTGAGCCGAACCTCGTAACCGTCGGACGTTTGCAGCAACACGTCCTTTCGCAAGTCGAGCAATTGCGCCTTGGTATCGAATAGGCCGGTTTTCGCCTCGATCGTCACGGTCGAACGATCTTCGGTCAGAACCTTGCCGCGCACCATCGTCAGATCGACCTTGTCCGGATTGGTGATGTCCTGCGTCGCGGTGTTGGCCCAGATTTCGTATGGCCGTTGATCGGCCGAAAAACCTGACATATGCGGCGATTCCATCGTGATCTTGGTTCCCGATACGACCATGCCGCCAACATCGACCGGGAGTTTGGCCAAGACGCGAAACGGATTGAAAACCGAAACCGCCAGCACTGCAGCGAGCGACAGCGCGACGAGGGCCGGCACGGCCACACGCAGGAGCCGCACCCAACGGCTATGGCGCGCCGCACGAGCAAAGCGCACGTCCATGCCGGCCTGAATGCCAGCCTGAATGTTTCGCCCGCCAGCCGATTGGCTCTGAACCGAATACACCGCGTCTCCAAATCCCGTCCGAGCGCGACTCTACCGCAAAATCAGTTATTTTTGCAGTCCCAGTCGCGCAAAGTCGGCCCGGTTCGAGCAGGCGATGGAAACGCGGCTAAAAGAGGGTCAGGCGTGCGCGAAGATATCGGCCTCGGCCCAGCCGGCGAGATCGAGACGGGCGCGGGTCGGCAGGAAGTCGAAACAGGCCTGTGCGATGTCAGTGCGGCCTTCGCGTGCCAGCATCATATCGAGACGGGTTCGCAAGCCGTGGAGATGCAGCACGTCGGACGCCGCATAGGCCATTTGCGCCTCGGTGAGCGCATCCGCCCCCCAATCGCTCGATTGTTGTTGCTTGGACAGATCGACGCCTAGCACCTCGCGAACGAGGTCTTTCAGACCATGGCGGTCAGTGTACGTTCGGGTCAAGCGCGAGGCGATCTTGGTGCAATAGACCGGCTGCGGCATCACGCCGAGCGCATTGAACAAAGCCGCCAGATCGAACCGCGCGAAGTGAAAGATTTTAACGACGCCGGGATCGGCGAGAAGTTTTTTCAGGTTCGGCGCATCGGACGCGCCCTTCGGGATTTGCACGACGTCGGCCGTGCCGTCACCGTTCGAGAGTTGCACGACGCAGAGCCGATCGCGATGCGGATTGAGACCCATCGTTTCGGTGTCGATCGCGACCGAGTCCGTGTAGCGGCTGAGGTCCGGCAGATCGCTACGATGCAGGCGGATGGTCATGATCAAAACCTTGCTGAGAATGTGTATTGCTGGATAGCAGGCCAGCGGCCTGCGGCACAACCACGCTTGCCGAAGTGTGGTGATTCAGAAGTTCTCTCCATTTCTCGGCGAGTCCTCCCAGAGAACTTCTGAACCAGAACCACACTTGAATTATAAATTTGCTAGTGTCCTTTCGAATCCGAAGTTCGCTAAGACCATATGGCCGAGTATGGCGAACCTCGGATTCGGGACACTAGCAAAACGGCCTGCTAGCGTGCCGATAAATCTCAGGGAGAGCGTCATGACTTACGACCGTTCCACCGTCGAGGCAGTGATCCAGCACTATTTCGACGGGCTCTATGAAAACGACGCCGACAAGATCGGCGCTATCTTTCACCCGACCGCCGATCTGCGGTGGCAGGACAACGGCGAATTGAAAGTGCTACCGGTTCCGGATTGGCTTGCGATGGTCCGCAAACGCGCGGAGAAAAAATCCGAACCGAAGGCACGCGAAGATTTTATCGTCACGATCGACCGCTCCGACGAGTCCACGGCCTTCGTGAAAGTACGCTGTCAGTTGCCGCCGCGCTATTTCACCGATTATCTCATCGCGATGAAGCTAACGGACGGCTGGACTATCGTGTCGAAATCGTACCGCGCCGACGTGAGAACTTAAGCGACCGCTCTGCAATGCGCATTTGCTTTGCCATCGCTGTTATCCTCCCTAGACTGCAGAAAAAGATAGGGAGATCAGAATGGCCGGGTTTAGGCTGAAAATACTGCGGTTCGCGGGGTACGCGTTCGCTGCGAGTTTCATCGCAGCGACAACATCCGCACAGGCGCAGGATTATCCGACCCGTCCGATCACGCTGATCGTGCCGTTTGCGGCGGGCGGCAGCTCGGACGTCAACGCGCGGTTGATCGCCGAGCAGATGAGCCAGACGCTCGGCCAGCGCATTATCATCGAAAATATCGGCGGTGCCGGCGGCGCGGTGGCTCTTGCCCGCGTCGCGCAGGCCGCGCCGGACGGCTACACGATCGTGCAAGGCAATAGCGGGACCAACACGGCGGTGTATCTGTTCACGCCCGACGTGAAATTCACGCCGGAGGATTTTGCGCCGATCGGCATGTTCACCAAAAGCTCGGCGCTCGTCGCCGTTCGCAAGAATTTCCCGGCGCAAACGCTGGCCGAGTTCATCGCCAACGCCAAACAAAATCCCGGCAAGCTCAACATCGGCAATTGCGGCGTCGGGTCGCAGAATTATCTGTTTTGCAAGGCGTTCATCCAAACAGCGGGTATCGACGTCGCGCTGGTCGGCTATCGCGGCGGTGGTCCAGCGCTGAACGATCT
>JANMAN010000680.1:0-3750 GCA_031359885.1 Tardiphaga sp.
GCTGTCATAAGTGTCGTTGATTGCATCGGAAAGTGCCACGGGCCGGTGGCGATGCCAATATTTGATTGACCGATTAAAAAAATGGGTGAGGCCGTCATTCTGGGGTGGGCCACGTCAGTCGGCGAAAACCGACAAGTGGCGCAGGCCCGGAATGACGACCTTCAATCCATATCCGACAGCTTCTCGATGCCATCGCTCGAGAGCAGCGCCAACGCCGACGCCGGCGTGCGGCCGCCGATGACCCGGTCCGGCGCGATCTCGCAGAGCGGCACTAACACGAACGCGCGCTCGAACATGCGCGGATGCGGCAGCGTCAGTTCGGGCTTGTCGATCGTTATGTCGTCATAGGCAAGCATATCGAGATCGAGCGTGCGTGGCCCCCAGCGCGTCTCGGCCGCACGGTCGCGCCCGAATTTTTTTTCGATCTTGTGCAGCGTGAACAGCAGCGCGTGCGGATCAAGCGACGTGTCGATCGAGATGCAGGCGTTGACGAAGCGCGCCTGCTGCAATTCGCCCCATGGCGGCGTCGCGTAATCCGACGACCGCGCATTCAGTGCTGCCTGCGTCATGCCGCAGATATTGGCGATGGCTTTGCTGAAGGTCGCTCGTACATCTCCGACGTTGCCGCCGAGCGCGATCAAAACATCCGCCATCTCAAGGGGTCCGATATCGCGTCAGTACGACGCCGACGTCGTCGAAGATGGCCGCGATCGGCGCGTGCGGTTTGTGGACTGTGACCTTGATCGCGCTGACCTTCGGGAATGCCGTCAGCACCGCCTCGGCAACCGCGCCGGCGGCGCGTTCGACGAGCTTGTAGTTGGCGTCTTTGAACGCGGCCGTCGCCGTCGCAACGACATTGGCATAGGACACCGTGTCTGAAAGACGGTCGCTGCGCGACGCCTCCGCGATATCGGCAGTGAGTTCGAGGTCGATGATAAAGCGTTGGCCAACCTCTGCTTCGTAATCGAGATAACCATGGCGCGCGTGGATCGAAACGCCTTTGATAAAAATCGTATCGCTCATGTCACGTCCTCGATGGCGGCCTGCACCCGCAATGCCTGCACAGTATCGGCGATGTCATGCGCGCGGAGAATGCGTGCGCCATGTCTTGCAGCTAAAAGATGTGCGGCTAAAGAGCCGCCCAGTCGTTGCTGCGGGGGTGCCGGCGACACGCTGTCGATAAATTTCTTGCGCGACGCGCCGACGAGAATGGGCAGCCCGAAACATGCGAGCTCACGCAAGCGAGCGAGCGCGATCATGCTTTGGTGCTGCGTCTTTCCGAAGCCGATGCCGGGATCGAGCACGATATGGCCATCCGGAATTCCGGCACGGGCCGCGATCTCCAGCGAACGCGCGAAAAAGGTTTGCATGTCCGCGACGATGTCGATCGACGGATCGGCGGTCTCGCGGTTGTGCATGATGACCACAGGCGCGCCGCGTTCGGCGATCACCCGCGCCATGTCCGGGTCACGCTGCAAGCCCCACACATCGTTGGCGATCACAGCGCCGCGGTCGAGCGCCCAAGCGACGACGTGGGCCTTCATGCTGTCGATCGAGACCGGCACGCCGAGCGCCACGATTTGCTCGAAGATCGGTTGCAAACGCAGCAATTCGTCGTCGGCCGAAACGGGCACCGATCCGTAGGGACGCGTGGACTCCGCGCCGATATCCAGGATGTCCGCGCCCTCGGCGATCATACGTCGCGCATGCGTCAGCGCAGCGTCGGCCCCGAGAAACGCGCCGCCGTCGGAAAACGAGTCAGGTGTGATGTTGAGCACGCCCATCACGGCCGGAACGCGCCGGGTCAGCAGGGCATCTAGGAGCGGATGCACCACGCCTGTCGCAGGGGTTTTTCGCATCGCAGGGACCATCGCGTCGATGTGCGCGGTCCGGGCAGGTGAGTCAAGGCGAGGCGCATGATGCTCGTTGCCACAAGCACAGCGTCATCGCCCGGCTCGACCGGGCGATCCAATATTCCGTGATGCCGTTGTTTAATCTCAAACGTCGCGGAATACTGGGCCATCCGCCTTCGCGGATGGTGACGGCATCATGCCGAGCAGCGCCCCGGAACGACGAGATTTCAGCCCGCGTTAATACGTAATTTTCAGCGGCAGCTTGCGCGCGTGGGCGATCAACTGCTCGATCGACTTTTCCGACGGCATCTGGCGCACGAGCTTTCGCGTGTCGTTGGCCTTGCGCATCATCTCCGCCAGCCGTTGCGGGTTGCGATGGGTCAACTCACGCACGGTCGTGACGCCGGCCGCGCGGACGAGATCGACCTTGGCTTTGCCCATGCCCTTGATGCGCATGAAGTTCGCGATATTCGCCCATTCCAACAATTGCTGTTCGGTGAAGCCGGTGCGCGCGGCCAGCGTCTTGCGGCCCCTCACGGTGCTTGCGGCGTCGAGCAGGCTCGTCGTCGTGCGAATGCCGATGGATTTCAGTTTCGCCGCGGCAGGCGCCGTCAAGCCGTCGATGTCTGAGATGGGATAGGAGGCCATGATACTCGATACGGAAGGTGCTGAAACAAGGTGCTGAAGCGATGTCGAACCGAACGAAATTCCGTTGTATCAGGCAAACTGACTGAGGCCGGGGGTCTGCGAAATGATGTTGTCCATTTTGTCCGCTCCGATTTTGTCGCGGCCATATTTGAAAAGTTCACGGGCGATGCTCTGAATTTCGCCCATGCCGAGGCCGAGGCCCATCAATTTCGAACCTAGCGCCATCAGGCCGCCGCCCATCAGGCCGCCGAACCCGCCACCGCCATCGGCGTCCGCGATCGCGTTCTCGCCGCCGGGTATCGAAGAAATCAGCGCCGACACGTCGTCGGCCGGGCCTTCGTTGCGGAGGAAACCGAGAATGATGCCGATGGTCTTCTCGGCGACAGCCTTGTCGATTCCGACTTGCGCCGCCAGCAGATCAATCAGTTCGTTCATCGTGCCCCGCCTGCCGGATGAAGCTCCGGACAATCGCCTAAGAAATTATCTTGTTCTGCCATGCGGTGAAACACAAGCAGACTCAGCTCATCCGCGAGTCGATCAATCGCGACTGTTGCAACGATGCAAGTGGAACTGCGCACGCATCGCTCTCTCGACCGTCGCCCAACGAAGGCGAGCACCCGTTTACGCAGCGATGTCCGTATCGTTTCGCTTCCGCGCAAATTTTGTCGGATGTTCAATCGTCGCTCGACATGCTGTATGTTTCGCGCGCATCGCCAGATTTTCGTGCGGCACGGGGTACTCTCATGACAGCGACACAGCCCATCAGCGGCGATACGGACGAGATGATTTTCATCGGAAAGGGCGAGCAGCCGGCGTGGCTTACGCTTGCGCTGAGCAACCGCCATGGTCTGGTGACCGGGGCCACCGGTACCGGCAAGACGGTATCTTTACAGGTGATGGCCGAAGGATTTGCGCGCGCGGGCGTTCCTGTGTTTGCTGCTGATATCAAGGGCGATCTGTCCGGCATCTCGCAACCGGGCGAGCCGAAGGATTTCATTCTGAAGCGCGCGCAGGAGATGGACTTAAAGTTCGAGCCCGAGCAGTTTTCGACCGTGTTTTGGGACGTGTTCGGCGAGCAGGGCCATCCCGTACGCGCCACCGTCTCCGAAATGGGCCCCTTGCTGCTGTCGCGCATGCTCGACCTCAACGACGTGCAGGAGGGCGTGCTCAACGTCGCCTTCCGCATCGCCGACGAGGAGGGCATGCCGCTCCTGGATTTCAAGGACCTGCGCGCGATCCTCGACGCGAT